>CAILKC010000661.1 GCA_903834675.1 uncultured Victivallales bacterium
CCTGAACCCTGAACCCTGAACCCTGAACCCTGAACTCGGAACTCGGAACTCGGAACCCTGAACCCTAGGACCCGAGTCGTCACAGGCGGAGGAAAAACGCGTGCTCAACCCAGGCTGCTCGTCTCGTCTACGACTTTCCGTCGCCGCGGCGCCGTGGTGCATAGCGGCGCTGCTCGCCGCAACCTGCTCCGCTCAGGAGCCGCGCTCGGAGACCGGCCTGGCAATGCCCTCAGGATGGCTCAACGCCCAGGACTGCGGCGCCTCGGGTTCTGCCTTCCGAACCAGCGCCACAACCCTCGCCGGCTCGCGTGACCTCACCGTCGCGGACGCCGGCGACTTCAAGGTCGGCCATGAGATCATGGTCGCAAAGTGCAACCTCCGCATTACGGACCTGCAGATCTGGGGACCTGAGTTCGAGAAGAGCGCCCCGCTGAAGGAAGGGTTTGAGGTGCGTGGTTACGATGGCAGCCTGGGCAACTGGACGGTCTACCTCATTGACCTCCCCAAGGCCACGCCGCCGACCTTCCGCTGGAGCGACGATCTGTGCCTGACCTGGAAGGAGAGCAACGTGCCGATCACGGGCGCTTGGCAGAAGCTCAGCGGCGGCGTCGAGGTCCGCTTTGGCCAGCGCGACTGGTCCGCGGGATACGTCGTGGTCTTCAACGGGCGCGACCAACTGGTCAGCACCATCGAGAAGGTGGCGGGGAAGGTGCTCACGCTCAAGGACGCGACGCCGCTGGCCGTCACCGAGGCGGTGGTGGAGCACTCCGACCGGCTACCGCTCCAGGCGGCGATCGATCAGGCGATTCGCGAGAAGCGCAACCTCTACATTCCGCCCGGCCACTATCGGCTCTCGGAAGGGCTCAAGGTCCGCAATGCTACGGGGCTCACGATTGAAGGCCCCAACGGCCTGGACACCGTGCTGGACCTCAGCAACGGGCGCGGCGCCTGTTTCGAACTCTCCTATGGCACCGAGGTCAACCTGCGGAACCTGCGGATGCTTGGCCACACCGGCTTCGCGCAACGGGCCCAGGCGGGGGGCCTGAACACCCTCGGCGCCGGCGGACTCTGGGGGTTCTACTTCAAACCCTGTCATGCGGTCTCGATCGCCGGCACGGAACGGGTGCTGGTCGAGAACTGCCACGCCAGCCGGATGTCCGGCGAGTGCTTTGTCTCCGGTGGACCGAGCCGAGCCACCGACAAGCCGGGGCGGTCCTACTCCAAGCAAGTCACCTATCTGCGCTGTTCGGTGACCGATTCGGCGCGCAACGCCTTCAACGACTGGAGTTGCGGCCCGGAGAACACCAGCGTGCTGAACTGCCGCATCGTCGACGTCGGCGGCAATGCCTGGGAGGGCGCCGGTCGTTTTACTAAGTTTGTCGGCAACTATGTGCGGAACGCGGGACCGGTGGCCATGGGCAACCTCGGTCCGCCGAATCGCGACGTCTCCTTCGAGACAGTGGGCGCCGCCCAACACCTCGTCGCGGACAACGTCTTCGAGGGCGTCATGCCCTACGGCAACGTGGCCATCTGTGCGCAACGCGGCTCCACCCAGATCGTCATCAGCAACAACCTCTTCATCAACTTCGAGTCGAACGCAGTCAGTGTCACCAACCGTTGCGATGAACGGCATGTCCCGACCAGCAATGTCACGGTGGTGGGCAACCTCTTCGATATGACCAGCGTCTCCGGCACGTCGAAGCCGCGCTGCGCGGTCGAAGTCAGCGCTTCCGATACCATCGTTAGCAACAATCAAGTCTACGTGCGCGGCGCCTGCGACCCGCAGGTCACCGGCATCCGCTTGCAGGAACCGGCCTTCAACCTCGCGGTTCACGATAACCTGATCCGCAATTGCGGCCGGGGCATCATGACCAGCCGCGGTCAGGCTCTGGTGAAGACCGTGGTGGACGGCCGCACGTTCGTCCCAAGCTGGTGGCAGGGACTGCCCTTCGCGCCGCCGCAGTCGCACCTCTACCGGGGCTGGAACCTGGTCTGGCTGGGCGGGGCCACCTCGACCCCGCTCTCCGTGATCGAGGTTTTCGATCCTGCCACCCAACAACTGCGGCTCAAGGAGCCAGCCCCCATCAAGGAGAAGGCGGCCTTCCACGTCTTCCCTCCCGGCGCGGCCAACTGGACCCTCGCCAGCAACACCGTGACAGGCTGCCTCGAGCCCGTCAGACTCGACTCGTACGGCAGCGAGGCCTCATTCTTCCGTGATAACCTCGTCTCGCGTGGCGAGGCGCAGGGCGTCAAGCAGGCCGTCAGCCTGGCGGGCCAGTTCACCCTGATCGGCAACACCATCAGCGGCTTCGACGAGCCGGGATCGACGGCGCTGCTGCTCACGCTTGATCCGGTCGGACGAGTGGCCCGCAACCTGATTCAACGCAATACCTTCGAGCGCTGTGCCACGGTGGTTAAGGAAGCCCGTGAGGGCGTCTGGAAGGAATGCATCGCGGACGGCAATCTGTTCGTGAATTGTCAGACGCCGCCGGGCACAGGCGGTACGGTCGTGAGACGCGAGCCCACTGAGCCGTCGGCGGAGCGCTAGTCGGAGCGTCCCGTCTCCGCTTCCCGCACATAGACCAGGTAGCCACGACCGGGCACCAGGTCGGTGGTCGGTTCCCAGCCCCTCGCGGTCCAGGTCCAGGCCAGGCGTGGCGCACCGAGCAGTGCCGCGACCGGCATAGCGCCACTGACGCCACAGGCATTCCACCCTGGCGACAGGATGGGCATCGTGAGTGCTGGCTCGACCCCGACCAGATCAACCCTGGTCGGCGTCGGCGCGTAGACCCAATAGGCTCCGAGCGCGGCCACCGTCAGGACCGCTCCCCGTGGCTGGCTGCGGACCTCGCAACGGCGCAGCCCCAGAGCGCCAAGCGCCACCGGAACGTTGCCGGAGGGAACCTCCAAAGGCAGCGAAATCAGGTTCCAGCCGGACTGCAACGGCAGGCTGAAACCGCTGGCAGAGCCCGGCCACCAGAGCCCCGCCCCGCCGGTTGGCGCCACCCCGGCCGCGCTGGCGATCCAGCCGTCGAATCCGGCGGGACTGAGAGCGGACTCCGCAGGCCGCACGCCAAAGCTCACGGCGCCGCTCCGCAGAGCCGCCTCGTCCAGCACCCAGGAAATCGTCTGACCATCTCGGCGTGGCCCAGGTAGAACCCGCCCCCCCGCGTCGCGACCGCTGCCCTCAAGCACCAGCCAACCCGGTGGCAGCACTTCCGAGAGAATCGCGCTGGCGCCGCCGGGCGTCGGCGCGGTCAGGCCCAGCTCCATGCGGAGGGTTTCCTCGCCCCCCGGCAGATAAAGCGCCGAACCGAAAATCCGCCGGGGCAGCGCCCCGAGCCAGGTGCCCTCGGGTACGCTAGGCGCGGCCTGGCTGCCCTGTTCCCAACGCTCCACGGCCTCCGTCCAGGCGCTGGCCGTGACACAGCCGGAGTGAGCCAAAGCGGCATAGCGCAGCAGCTCGATGCCGTCGACGTCTCCGTTGCCATCACGGTCGGCGGGCGAGTCGTGAACCGTCAGCGTCAGCTCGGCCGTGCTCTCGTAGCCGAGGGCGTCCGTCACCCGGATGGGCAGTGTCACGGTGAGCGGAGCCGGGGCCACCCCGACCAGTTCCCCGCTCGGCGACAGCGCCAACCAGGCCGGAAACGCGGGCTGCCCCGCGCCCCCCGGCTCGATCGCAACTGGTACGCTAAAGCTGAACGGCGGCCAGGTGCCGAGAGCCTGGATGTCGGTCCTATACGCCCCGCAACTTTCCGCTTCGGGAAGCACCGTGAGGCCGACATAGACAGGGCTCTCGATGAGCAACTCGTACTCCGCCTCAGCCGCATGGGGTGGCATGCTATCGTCGGTGGCGCGCACCACCAGATGCCAGCTCCCGAACCCGGCCGGAGTGCCGGCTAAAGTGCCATCCGAAACCAGGCTCAGCCCTGCCGGAAGCTCACCGGTGGTGCTCCACCGCAGGCCGCGACCGTTGCCACTGCGGGCGACCAGGCTCGTCGTATAGGGGACCGCGCGGCGACCCACCGGCAGGGCGGCCGTGACCACCACCACCGGCGCGACCAGCGCCGAAACGCGGACCACTCCCTGATAGGGAATCACGTCCGGCGCATAGACCGTGACCGTAAGGGCCTCGGGCACAGCCTCGGCGGGCACCGCAAACGTCGCGCTGCCTTGGTCATCGGTCGTGCCCAACCACTGCACCCCGCCCGAGGCAAACAAGCATACCGTCAACCCCGCCAGGGCGCGTCCCGTGGCCGCCTCCTGCGCCGTAACCTCGAACGGCGCCCCGCAGGTCGCCGTCGGGCTGTGGCCCACCCGCAGAGCCGTGGGGATACGTGTTCTCACCCCGAGCGTGGGGTCGCCGAAAAGGTGCGTCTGCTCCACGATCCTGCGGGCGGCGATATCGCCCTGGATCGGGGTCGCAAGACAGAAGTCAACCGCCCGCTGCACCGCCCCGAAGGTCAGTTCCCCGGCCGTGCTCCGTGGCGCTCCGCCGACAAAGGTCATCCCGCCGCTGGCAAACTGCGCCCGCCGAGTGAGATAGGCGGTAAAGCTCTGCAGCATGACCACGGGCGGGTCCCAGTCCATGACGGAGGTGGCGCCGATGGCGCCGACCGCGCCCGTCGGTTCGCTGGCGCTGCCACCCTTGAGAAGAGCCTCGCACAGACACTCGGTCGAGACCGCGAAGTTGCCCGTGTAGCAGGCGGCACTGACCACGAAGGGCAGCGCCGCCCCGTAACGCAGCCGCTGGCTCACGTCGCTGACCGCAAAACCCGTCGTCCGCCAGCTCTGTTGCAGGCCGTGTCCCAGGTAGAGGATCAGGCCCCGACCGCGGTTCCAGGCGGCGGCCAGGGTGTCTTGGCTCGCTGTCACCCCCGGCAGGTCGTAGATCGCATCACAGGGCGAATCGCCAAAATCGAGGAGACTCAAGCGCGCCGTCTCCATCGCCTCACGGTCCAGCAGTCCGAGGTTCCCCTGGTTCTCGTTCGAGGCCACGCCTGTCGCCGCGCCGCACCAGGTGCCCGGGCTGGGCGAGGGCCACTGCCAGCGCTCGTACATCACCGTCCGTCCAAGCTGGATCGCCACATCTCCGGCAGAGGTCGCCGTCAGCCGGGCGATGCTAAGGTCGTGGTAGCGGTCGGCGCTGCCATCCAGCAGGGCATACACCGTATCCGACGGCGGCGCCGTCATCTGCGCCGGCGGAATGGCGGCCTCGTCGCCGAGCAGCAGAACGTTGGCACGATCCTTCCCCTCAGCATACCCCCGAATCAGCGCGCTTATGGTGCTCGCGCCAACCGGGACGGAGACGGCCTGCACGCTGACCGCCACGCCGCGCTGCTGTTTCCACAGCGCGAACTCGGCCAGGGCCGGCGCCGCCACGAGAAACTCGGGAACCAGAACCAGCAACGACTCCTGGGGCACGCTGGCGCTGCCCGTCTTCGCCACCGGCGCCGTCTGCTCGGGCCAGCGCTGCGCGGCGAGAGCCAGGGTCGACCCGGGTAGCGCCGCCAGGTCCGTCGCGGCGGCGGCGCCACGCACCCGCACCTCCAGACGCCGACAAATCCCCAGCACCCCCGCGGCGGCATCATAGCGGAAGGGGCAGAAGATGACGCCCACGCCCCGCAAACCACGCCAGCGATAGACCGGCGTCAGCCGTGCCGGTGAGTCCGGAAACCGCCCCACCGTCGCGCGGCTTGCCAGTCCGCTGGCGCCAGCCCCACGCGGGGCCGCGGCCCGGGAGACGAAACCCGGAGACGCCAGCAGCGGCGGACAGGCGCGCTCCTCCCACACCGCGCTCACGATCTCCAGCTCCGGCTCGGAGCTTCCACCCAGCAGCACCTCGTGTCGTACAAAGGGCAACGCCGGCTCGCCCTCGACCGCCAGCGGCAACGCCTCCCCCAGAGTTACGGCCCAGCGCCCACCCCAGGCTGGCTCCAGAGCATAGCTGGCCACCGTCAACATCAGACTCTGCGTGGTCGCTTCCGCCGCCGTGGCCGTGAGCGTAAAGGGGCTTGGCAGACTGCCGGTGGGAGCCTGTCCGGCTGGCGCCAGTCCGGCGGCGATCGCACCGACCCCTGGCCCGGCCGCCAGCGCGGCAAGCGGCGCCCGGCTCGAGGCCCTCGGCGCCTGCCGCTCGGACGGCCCCTCCAGACCTCCGGCCGCCGCCGCCGCTGGCAGCGCATCCGCCGGCCTCGGAGATCTCGGGACCGGCCCAAGTCCGCGCCACCACAGACCCAGGCCAAGAATCACCACGAGGGCGCCGCCGCAGGCCGCGCGCCAGGGCCGCCGCCGCACGAAGGCGCCCGCCGTGAAAGGCGCCCGCAACCGTGGCCGTGATGGCTTCATCTGCACGTCTGACCTGTCAGTAGACTCCGCGCCCGACGATACTCAGGTCCCAGCGGCCAGACGGGGCATGGCCTGACGGTACTCGAGTTCCCAGTACGCGGGCCGTCCCGACGGGAGCACCCGACGCACCTCCACCGGAGACGCACCCAACCCCCCGCGCCAGGTCTCCACCTGCGAGCGTCGGCCGTAGACATCCGTGCGTGGACGGACGCTTACCGGCGCCGCCACCAGGTCAATGCCGCACGCTGAGGCGCACCCCGGCGTCGACTCCATCCCGGCCTCCACCACCAACCACGTCCCACCCGCTTCCGCCACCCCGCGTAGCACCACCCAGTGAACCGGACAGGCCGAGCGCCGTGCATCCAGCTCAGCGTAGCCATGCCGTTCCAGGCCGCGCGACACCAGCGGCACCTCCACCGTGCCCAAGCCATGCGCCCGCAACGGCTCCAGCAGTCCGAGCTGGCTCAGAACCGCTGCCACCTCCACCTCCGTCAGGCGCAGCGGTTTGCTGCTGTCCAGAATGCTGCCGGGATGCAGCGTCGGGTACAGATTCGCGAGCGGAATCGTGGGCGGCTCAAACGGCGTCCGGCAGCCGTTCAGCGCCACCAGCAGCCCCACCGCTACAAGAAGTAAACACCCCCGCCGCATGCTGAGTCACCCCTGACTATAGTGGTCGCAACGACGCCCAACCGTAGTGGTATCAGGCTGCACTGTCAACGCGCCAGGGATGCAAGGCAGGGCTGTTTCAAGAAACCGGGCTGGGCGTCGCAACACCCCGTGGTCTGTCTGCCGTATCGGGTTGCGCGAGAACACCCGCCGTCAGGCATGACACAGGCGCCAAGCCAAAGCGGTGTCGCGGTCGCCGTCGGCGACCTTGCCACACGCAGTCCACATGGCCGCCGCGCGATATGGACTGCGTGCGGCAGAGGGCCGCGTCCGCGGCCCGTCGACGCCGCTTTCATTGCCGGCGGTACGACGGCGGTCGTTTCCTGAAACAGCCCTTCAGCGCTCCAGGCGGACTTCCTTATTGCACAGGTCGTTAATTCTTAGGTGGAGTGGGGCGGCAGAGAATCGCCTTTGCCCGAGGCGGACTTGCCAGCGCACTCCAGATCGCGGCGTTGCCGGTGAGGGTGGCCGCATGGCTCAATCCACCCCGGACAACGGCGCGGTGGCCGCCGGGAGGGTGAACCAGAAGCTGCTGCCCTTACCGGACTCACTCTCGATGCCAATGCTTCCGCCCTGGGCTTCGACCGCCAACTTGCAGAACGCCAGGCCCAGGCCGGTCGACGACGAGCGCTTGCCCGAGGAATGCGCGGCCACGCCGAACTTCTCAAAGATGCGTTGGTGGTCCCGGGCCGGAATTCCGGGTCCACGGTCCCGCACCCAGAGGCGGACCCCGCTGGGATCGGGCCGCGCGCCAAAGATGATCTCGCGGTCATCTGGCGAGTACTTGAGCGCATTGGCGAGAAGATTGGCGACGATACGAACAGTCAGATCGACATCGCACCGCAAGAGGGCGCAGGAAGCGGCGATGTCGGCGATGATGCGGTGGTGGTTCGCAGGATTGGCTGTCTGGGCGCAGGCGGCCTGGAAAATGTGGCGAACCGCAATGGTCTCCGGGCGCAGGGGGATCTCGCTGGTCTCCATCCGGCTGAGGTCGATCACCGTGGAGACCATCCGGGTGAGCAGTCGGGTGCCGCTGATGGCCGTGCGCAGACTGTCAAGATCATCGGCTTGCAGGAGCTTGGTGCTGCTCGCTTCGACCAGTTGCAGGTGTCCAAGAATGGCCTGCAAAGGACTGCGCATGTCATGCACCAGCATATGGACAAGCGTATCGCGCTGGCGTTCGAGGGTGGCCAATTGTGCATGCTGTTCGGCCAGTTTGGCATAGGCCTCGTGCAAGGCGAGATGGGCCCGCACCCGGGCCAGCACCTCAGACTCGCGGAAAGGTTTGGCGATGTAGTCCACCCCTCCACACTCGAATCCGGCGGAGATGTCGGCGCTGGCCGAGAGGGCGCTGATGAAGATGATGGGGATCGCCTTGAGACGGTCCTCCGCCTTGAAGCGCCGACAGACCTCGTAGCCGCTCAGGCCCGGCATGCGGATGTCCAGCAGCACCAGCGCGGGGGGCTCCTCGAGAGCCGCGGCGAGGGCCAGTTCACCGCGCGGAAAGAGAACCACCGAGTAGCCAGCATGGGAGAGCAAGGCCTCCAGGACGTTCAGGTTCTCGGGCTCGTCGTCGACAATCGCAATGGGGCCCGCGGGCCGTGGGGTGGCTGGGGATGAACTCATCGTTCGTATCCTTCCGGCAAGCGCGCGCGGCTATCCATGGGCAGCGCGACCTCTATGACGATACCACGATCTGAACCGTTGCGCACCGAGACCCGACCTCCGAAAAGTCGCAGGATCCGACCCGCTAGTGCCGCCCCCAGGCCGAAATCGCCGCCCCCCTTGAGCAGGTCACGCTGGCCGCCCACATCAAAAAACGTCTCGAGGGCTTCGGGAGATAGCGCTTGGCCTCCGGTGGCGATGATGACCCGCGCTTCTCCGGCGGTGGCGTGCGCCTCCAGGCTGACGGCTTCACCGCTGAGTACACAGTGCGTGGCCGTCAGCAGCAGATCGACAAAGGCACGCTGCAGCAGTTCCGGCTGCACAACCACGGTGATCTGCTCGAAGGCGGCCATGGAGACCCTCACCGCCCGCTCGGGGACCTGCCCGGCAATCGTCTGCAGCGCGTCTTGCAGAACCAGCGCCAGGCGCACGGGCAGGAGGTCAAAGCACTCTGCCGCGACGTCAATACGCGTCAGGGTGAGCGCATCATCCATCAGCTTCTGGATGCGCCGACAGGAGAGATCGTAGACCTCGCGCATGATGTGCAGGTCCGAGGCAGGTGGCAACTCCGCGAAGAGGAGGTCCGCGGCGGCGAAAACGCCGACGAGGGGCGTCCGCATTTCGTGGGACAGCATATTGAGCCACTGGGTCTTGGCATCGTCCCAGATGCGCAGGCGCTGGTGTGCCTCGGCGAGTTCCTTGACGCGCTGGCGGACGAGGTCTTCCAGATGGAGATGGTGCCGACGCAGCCGGAGGTGGGTGCGGGTGCGCGCCAGCACCTCGACCGCGGCGAAGGGCTTGGTCACATAATCAACGCCACCGGCCGCGAAGGCACGCACCTTATCGGCCGGCTCCGTGAAGGCACTCAGGAAGATGATGGGCAGCGGGCTGAGGCGCTCGTCGGCCTTGAAGCGGCGGCAGACTTCGTAGCCGTCCAGGCCCGGCATACGGACGTCCAGCAGCACCAGATCGGGCGCTTCCTCGCGGGCGGCGGCGAGGGCCATCTCGCCGCGCGGAAAAGCGCGCACGCCCCAGCCCTCCTGGCGGAGCATCTCGCCGAGGACGTTCAGGTTGTCAGGCTCGTCATCGACGATCATGATCGTGGTCTGGGCGTCAGCGCTATTCATGCCGTTGTCCCCTTTGCCGCATCCAGCAGGCGGCGCAGGCGGTCGTAGTCGTAGGCGTCGAGGAGCGCGCTGATGCTGGTGGCCAGGGCGGCATGGTCGCGCGAGATCTCCTCGATCAACCCCCGCAACTGCCGGATATCGCCGCGGCGCAGGGCCTGGTCGAGGAGGCGCCGACACTCAGTAGACAGGCATGCCAGCGCTCCAGAATCGAGGATGGCGGAGGCCGGAGCGGCGCGCGAGGCGGAGGGCGCGGGCTCGTAGTCGTAGCGCACGCCGGTGACCCGGCCAATCTCCGCCAGAAGCTGCTCGTGCCGCACCGGCTTGGAAACATAGCCATTTGCGCCGACGGCCAGGGCGTGTTCGCGTTCATCCGCGAAACCGCTTGCGGTGACGATCAACACCGACAGCTCGCGTCCGCCGGGGAGGTCGCGCATCCGAGCCAGGGCCTCGTAGCCATCCATCCCTGGCATGCTCTTGTCCATCAGCACCAGGCCGACCGGCTCGCCCTGGCTAAGCCGATCCAAGGCGGGCGCCGCGCCGGCCACGGTTTCGACCGTGAACCCCACTCCCATCAGCATCGCGGCGAGCATGTCGCGGCTCGGTTGGTCGTCGTCCACCACCAGCACGCGGAAGGCGACCTGGTCCGGGGCAAGCCCCCGCACGTTTCCCCGGCGGGTGGGTTGGGCCGCGCCAGCGTCGGTCGCGACCCGAGCCTTGAAGGCGAAGCGGAAGCAACTGCCAGCCTCGAGGTGGCTGGTCACGGTGACGTCGCCGCCCAGGGCGCGGGCGTAGCGTCGGCTCAAGGGCAGCCCCAGTCCCGTCCCTTTGCCGGTACTCGCGTTGCTCTCACCCATATAGAAGAGGTCGAAGATGCGGACCTGTTCGTCGTCCCGGATGCCGCAGCCCGTGTCGGCGACATCCACCGTCAGGGTGATGCCATCCGGCAGGTCGGCGGGGTCGAGGGCAACGTTCAGGCGCACACTGCCAGAGGCGGTGAACTTGGCTGCATTGCCGACCAGGTTCACCAGCACCTGCCGAATCTTGCCCTGGTCGGCGTAGATGAAACGCGGGACCCCCGGGTCAATGGATACCCCGAGCGTCACTCCCTGCGTCTCCAGGCGGTGGACAAACATGAGGCGGATGTCCTCGATGACCTGAGCAAAATCAAAGGCGCTGGGCATGAGCGTGATCGAGCTGCCATCGCTGCGCACCAGCTCCAGCAGGTCCGTAATCAGTTCCAGGAGGTGTTCGCCGCTCCGGCTGATCGCTTTCAGCCGCGGTTTTACCGGGCAGGGATGGCACTCGCGCTCCATGATCTGAGCGTAGCCCAGAATGGCATTGAGGGGGGTGCGGATTTCGTGCGACATATTGGCCAGAAACAGGCTCTTGGCAAGGGCCGCCGCCTGGGCCGCGTCACGGGCTTCCACCAGCCGTTTCTGCAGGTCCATGGTCTCGCGTTCCGCGGCGCGACGGGCCTGGAAATGCGCATAGAGTTCAGCCAGCACGCGCAGGAGCGCCACCTCATCCGCCTGCCAGACCCGCTCTTCCCGCACCGCGTCAAAGCCCACGAATCCCAAGCAGACCGTGCCCTGCATCAACGGCAGGGTGATGAGCGAGCGGATTCCCTGCGGCTCGAGCAACTGGCGCAGATAGCCGTCGGCCGCCAGAGCCGCGACGCGGGGCACATGCACCGATTCGCCGCGCCGATGCGCCGCCACCCAATCCGGCACCATGGCGTTGGGCACCCCCTGTAAGTTGCCGATCTCTGGCGTGATCCCGCTGGCGCACCATTCGTGGGTGTTGGACATCATTCCGCCGCCGAAGTCATAGGAGAACAGGTAGGCACGGTCCGCCTGGATGAGCTGTCCCATGATCGCCAGCGACTGGTCAACCGCGACATCCTGCCGCTCCAAGGGCACATTCACAAACGTGGTGGCCAGGCGCATCAACTCACGTTGCATCACCGAAAGCCTGGCCAGTTCCCGTTCCACCCGTTTGCGCTCGCTGATATCCACCATCACGGTCAGCAGGTACTCCCGCCCCTGGCTGCTGATCACCTCGCCCGAGAAGAGGCCATCAAGCAGGGCCCCGTCCTTGCGTCGGACCAGCATCTCAATGTTGGCTACCCGTCCCTCTGCCCGCAGCTTATCTGCCATGGCGCTATGCTGTGCCGGATGCGGGAACAGCCCCAGCTCTGCCGCGGTCTTGCCGATGACCTCACCCCGGGAATAGTCGAGCGTCGCCAGGAAGGCGTCGTTGACATCGGAAAAACGCCGGTCTGGCAGCGGCGAAAGCGCCATCAGGCTGGGATTGTTGCGGAACAGACGCTCGAAACGCTGCTGCGCTTCCTGCTCCGCACTCAGGTTCTTGCTGATGCCGAAGAGGCAGTCCGCCCCGTTCCACTTGCCGAACCAGACCCGGGTCTCGACCGGGACCAGAAGGCCATCCCGGCGCGCCAGCGGCAGGGGACAGCTTTCCCGCTCGCCCCGGAACATGGCGCCGAAGATGGCCTCGGCTTCCTGCCGCTTGTCCGCCGGATGCAGGTGCAGCAGGGGCATGACCGCGAGATCGTCGGCGCTATAGCCCAGGGTGCGCTCAACTGCGGCGTTGACGTACAGAATCCGACCCTCCGGGGTACCCACCATGATCATGTCGGTCATGGATTCGAAGAAGGTACGGAAGTTCGCCTCACTCTCCCGCAGCGCCTTCTCCGTCTGCTTCTGGACGGTGATGTCCCAATTGGTGCCGACCATGTGCAACGGGCGCCCCTCGGCGTCGCGCTGCACGAAAGCAAGCGCCCGGATGTTGCGGGTGGTCCCGTCCGGCCAAAGCACCCGGAACTCGGTGTCGAATTCTTGGTCGCCCCGCAAGGCCGCCTGGATCTCCGCATCGCCTCGGGCCCGGTCCTCCGGGTGGACCCCCGCCTGCCAGGCCGCATAGGCGCCGCCGAACTGCTCCGAGGTGATCCCGTAGAGGCGAAACATCTGCTCGTCCCAGGCCAGCCGGTTGTTGGCCACGTCATAGTCCCAGATGCCTACCCCGCCCGCCCGCACCGCCAACGCCAAGCGCTCGGTGGCCTGGCGCAGGGCTTCCTCGGCCTGCTGGCGCACCGTGATGTCGCGGCTGATGCCGAGAATGCCGAGCAGCCTTCCGTCCGCCCCCCAATACGGCGTCTTGAGAGTGTCGATCAGGATCTTCCGGCCGTCCGGATAAGTGATCCATTCCTCGTTGTGCCGCGACTCGCGCAACTCCAGCATGCGCCGGTCGTTCTCTTTGAAAAAGTCCGCGATCTCCCGGTCAAAGAGATCGTAGTCGGTCTTGCCGACAATGCCCTCCTGGCCCCGTCCGACAAACTCGGCAAAAGGCGGGTTGCAGCCCAGGTAAACGCCATTGACATCCTTGAAGAAGATGATATCGGGGATGGAATCGAGCAGGCACTTGATCAAGACGGCCTGCTGCCTGGCCTCAGTCTCCGCCCGTTTGCGCTCGGTGATGTCGCGGGCAACGGCAAAGACCCCGCCGACGTCGCCCGCTTCGTTGCGGTAGACAGAGGCGTTATAGAGCACCTCGGTAAGAGCGCCGGCGCGATGGCGGAAGGTTAGCGGGTAGTCCGTGACACGTCCTTGCGCCAGGACTGCCCTGTACCCAGCTTGCGCCCTCTCGGGCTCGGTAAAGTAATCCGCGAAATGGCTACCGATGAGCCTTTGCCGGCTCAGGCCCGTAATCGTCTCGGTGGCGGCGTTGACGTCCGTCACGATCCCTTCGGCGCTGATGGTCACCGCGGGGTCGAGGCTGGTTTCGATGAGCTGGCGAGCGTAGCGTGCCAGCGCTTCCTGCTCCCGCTTGGCCGCTTCGCTTTCGCGCAACGCCGCCTCAACCTGCTTGCGTTCGCTGATGTCGGTCAGCGTGATGCGGTGTATCGGCGCGCCCGCCGCATCCTGTGAAGCGCTCGTCCCCACTTGCGCCCAAAAAACCTTGCCATCATCCTCTTTGACCAGGCGCAGCTCGTACGCCTGTGGGGAGGCGGTCTCAAAGAACCGTTGCCGGTCCCGGTGGTAGAGGTCCTGGTCTTCTTTCAGGATAAAGTGAGAAAGCGCGTGATTGACTAACGCATTCCGGGGCACCCCCAGCAACCGCGCGGCGGTGAGGTTGGCCTCCAGGATCAGCCCCGTCTCGCTGAGAGTGCAATAACCCACCGGAGCCAGGTCGTAAAGATCGAAGTAGCGCGCCCGCGCGGCTTCAAGTTCCGCCTGCGTCCGGCGCAATTCCTCGTTCTGCGTCTCCAGCTCAATCCGCTGCACGCGCAGCTCGTGGAGCGCCTGCCGCAGGTGCTCAGGTGACCACGCTTCCAGGTCCTCAGGCGACGGCGCCGCGCCGTCCCGGGCGAGGCCCTCAGCCCGCTGCCGCAGATCGGCTGCCAGAGGTGTGCGGGGGTCCTGATCCGTCATGGCCTGAGCGCTTCCTTGTATCGAAAGGACATGATCCTTACTATCCCATAACTTCGCCATAACGCCATCTGGCCAAGGAGCGCAGGTCAGTTCCGTCACGGTTCCCTGGGCGCCACAGGCGGGGTTCAGGGCGTTGGCAGGCGCGCTGGATTGAGGCGGAAAGTTTCCCGCAGGCGCGGGTCAGCCAGCACGTCGGCCGGTGGGCCGTCGCAGACGATAGTGCGGTTGAGCAGAATCATGCGATCCGCCACGCCGACGGCTTCCTGCAGGTCGTGGGAAACGAGGATGATCGAGAGGTCATAGTCGCGCCGCAGTTGCGACACCAGCCGGTAGAAGCGTTCGGTGCCGGCGGTGTCGACCCCGGACACGGGCTCATCCAGCAGGAGCAGGTCCGGCGGCGGCAGCAGCGCCAGCGCCAGCAGGACGCGCTGGAGTTGGCCGCCGGAGAGCAGGCCCAGCTTACGGTCAAGCAGCTCCGTGGCATCGACTTGCTCCAGTGCCTGCAGCGCCTCGGCACGCAGTCGGCGCGAACGGCCGAGCCAGATCGGCCAGCGCCGCGTGCCCGCCGCAAACAGGTCAAGCACCGATACCGGCGCCCCGGGCTCCACCTCGAGCCGTTGCGGTACGTAGCCAATGTGCGGCCGCCGGAATGGCGTGTCGCCGCCCGCCTGCACATAACGCAGCTCGCCGCGGTGCGGCAGCTCGCCCAGCATCGCCCGAAACAGCGAGGTCTTGCCGGCGCCATTGGGACCGACCAATACGGTCAATTCCCCACAATGAATGTGCAGGTTGATCCCTTCGAGGATGACCGTGCCGCCCACCTGAACGCCAAAATCCACCAGCCGGGTGCAGCAACCACCGCAGACGCCGGCGCCGGGAACGAGGTTGTGGGGTGTACGCCGTTCCATACCACTCCCTTTACTGCAGCGCTTCCCGCAGCACCTGCAGGTTCCGGCGCATGATGACCAGGTACGCATCCGCCTGCAGCGGGCCGCTGACCGCTGGATCCAGCGTGTAGACCTTGGCCTGCGTCTCACGGGCGATCAGTTCGGCCGCCCGCGGCGGGTACTGCGGCTCGGCGAAGAGCGCCCGCACCCCCGCGGCCCGCACCGTGCGGATGGTTGCCGCCAGTTCCTGCGCATTGGGCTCCGAACCGGGTTCGCGCTCGACCACGGCGGCCACCCGCAAGCCGAACTCGCGGGCAAAATAGGGAAACGCCTCATGGAAGGTCACGATCGGGCGGCCCCGCGCCGGCGCCAGGGCCTGCTGCATCTCCAGTCGCAGCGCCTCGAGCTGAGGGCTGTAGGCCGCCGCGTTGGCAGCGTAGCGGGCGGCACGGGCCGGGTCCGCCTTGGCTAATCCCGCCGCAATGTTCGCCACCTGCCGAAGGTGGTCCGAGACGCTGACCCAGACGTGCGGATTCGCTTCACCGTCAGGCGCTGCACCCGCACGAATCAACTCGATGCCCGCGCTGGCCTCGACCACCACCATCCGCGGGTTGTGGCGCACCGCCTTGTCCAGGAATGACTCCATGCCGGCGCCGTTGACGATGAACACATCCGCCGTGGTCAAGGTGATCATGTCCTCTGGCGCGAGCTGGTAGTCGTGCAGGCAGCCGGTGAGCGGGCGCGTCAGGTTGGTCAGTTGCACCCCCGGCAGCCCGCCTGCCACATTCAACGTCGCCACGTACATCGGGTAGAACGAGGTCACGAGGCGCAGCGGCCTGGCCTCGGGCTGCGCTTGCAGCACCCCGGCAGCAAGCCAGACGCCCAACCCCGCCAACCCCCAGCACCGGCCACACGTCATCAACCGGCCCCGCATCATACCCACTCCTCCCTCGCCCTGGCCATGCTCGTTCGACCCCGCTCCCGTACCGCTCTTCCTGATCCGGCTGAACCGGCGCCGTCAATATGGCATGGAAGAGGCACTGTCACCACTGCTTCGGCCGTGCAGGCCGGGCGCAAGTGACTACTCAGGCTCCTAGGGTTCAGGGTTCAGCCGAGCCCCCGGCTGGTGCCGGACCTAGTCGAATGAGACTTGCCGCCGCGGGTCCCATTCCGATCCGGCCGGGACGCGCCGGAGCGCCTGGAGGGCGGCCCTGCGTGGCCGCCGCGGCGCCGACGCAGCGGCGCCCTCCAACGCCCCTCGGCCGCCGCGGCGGACGAAGGGCGGAATGGGAAGCGCCTTGGGTCCTACGAGGTTGCTGCAAGTCTCATACAATCCTGCGCCCCCGGCTGCGGCGATTCCTTGAATTGTTATGAGCAAGGAGTTATTCTCTTCCTTGAAGACGATTCATTCAAGGAAGTCGCTCATGGTCACCCGAGTCACCGGCAAGAACCAAGTCACCATCCCGGCCGCCTTGGCCCGGCAGTTGGGCATCGTGCCCGGCACGAAGCTGGACTGGCGCAAGGGCGACGAGGCAAACACGATCAGCATCCTGGTCAAGCCCTCGGTGGACGCCATGCTGCGCGAGGTCCAGGAGCTGGGGGCGCCCTACCGCGTCAAGGCCAAGGAGATGCTCGAGGACCTGAACCGTATGCGCGAGGAGGATGACCCTGAGTACGGCGCCGGGGAGGGACCGACCCCATGAGTCCGTCCTATCTGCTGGACACCTCGGCGCTGGCGGCCCACTTCCTGGGCGAGCCTGGCGGCGCCTTTGTGGCCGACTGTATCCGCAAGGGCCAGGCCGCGCTCTGCGCTCTGACCGTCATCGAGTTCCAGCTTCTCCTCAAGGCCCATGGTGCGGGTGCGGCCGAACGCAACCGGGTCTGGAGCCTCTGCCGCGGGACCCTCTCGGTCGTTCACCCCGTGGACGAAACCGTGGCAGGCCTCGCGGTCCAGCTGCGCTCTCAGGCCTCTGACCGGCTGCCACTCGCAGACGCCTGCATCGCCGCCTGCGCCGCCCGGCATGGGCTTATCCTGCTGCACAGCGACAGCCACTACGCCGCCCTGCCGCCCAGCGTCGAGGCCATCGACATCCGCAGCGTGTGAAGGGGTTCGGGGGTCATCCCGGAAGCAACGGGAGCCCTTCCCGGCTGGCGGCCTCGATCAGGCGCTCATCGAGACAGACAAACGGCAGCCCCGATGGCTGGCCCTCGGACGCCACCAGGGCAGCCGCCAACTGCAACGAGTCCGCCGCCCGCAGAGGATGCACCCGGAGCAGGCGCAACGCGCTTTCACGCACGGCTTCCGTGGGGCCGATCTCATGCCAGACGTTCTGAAGCGCCCGCAGGCGCGCGATCGCCCCGTTGACCCCGGCTCGGTCGAGGTGCCCATCCCGCTCAAGCCTCGACAACGCCGAAACGCATTCCTGCGGCGTACCCCACCACGCCAGCACCACCGGGTCGGCCTCCAGCAGAGCCAGCAGGCGCCGAGTCTGCGTTTCGCCGACCAGCAGACTGACCAGCGCCGAACTGTCCCAGAATCTCATCGCCCCTCGTTCCGTTCTGCGACGACGGCAGCGGAAACGCTGACGCCGGTCGGCATGGGCGCCAGTGCCGCCGTGAAGAACGCCTTCGGCAGGCTGCCCTGGGCGCGCTTCAGTAGGCCATGGCGTTCAAGCCGCGCCAGACGACCGCTGGCATCCTGGCCCGCAACCCGTTTGGCGGGCTCCAAGCGCGCCACCGGAATCGTGCGGTCCAGAATCACCACCGTCTCGCCGTGCTTGACCAGGTCGATCAGGGCGCTGAACTGGTTCTTGGCCTGAGTGATGGTTGCCGTCTTCATGTGGCTAGTGTAGCCTGGTTGAAAAGGCCTTTCAAGCCCTGTGGTTCTCCAGGGTCAATCCGGGTTTCCGGAGCGGAGGCAACCCGGGAATACGAACCACGGATAGCACGGTGGGCACGGATGACACAGCTCACCCCGCATGGGCGCAGGTCAGTTCCGTAGGGGCTTCTGTTTCGATCGTCTCCGCGTCCGGCGAGCAAAACGGGTCACTTGACTCTTGGGGGAGACTTCCGGCGGGACGTGTCGCGAATGCCAGACGCCGCGGAGCGCTGAAAGCGCGGC
>CAILKC010000662.1 GCA_903834675.1 uncultured Victivallales bacterium
GCCGCGCTTTCAGCGCTCCGCGGCGTCTGGCATTCGCGACACGTCCCGCCGGAAGTCTCCCCCAAGAGTCAAGTGACCCGTTTTGCTCGCCGGACGCGGAGACGATCGAAACAGAAGCCCCTACGGAACTGACATGCGCCCCAGCCCAGGACAGCGCCTTGGGTACGCAGCCCCGTTGGGGTAGGATACGCAGTTGCACCTGAGTCGTCACACTCCCAGACCTACCGTTCGTCAAACTCCACGCCGTACCGTTGGCGGGAGGCCCAGAATTTCTCCTGGAAGGTCCGGCGCCGGTGGTGCTCTTCCTGGTCCGCAAGGTCCAACTGGCTACGGCGCCGCCCGGGTGGCGTAGAGGCTGTAGCCCACCTGGCGCGCCGCGGCGAGGGTTTCGGGATAGGGCGTATCGCCGACGTCGAGGAAGCCGATCTGGTAGTTCTCGCCGTCGCCGCGGCCGGTGGTGGCCTGGTCGCCGAACTGGAACCAGTGCGTGCCCACGATCAACGGATGGCGCAGGGCGCCGGTGACGTAGTCGCGATAGGCCGCGGCGCGGGCTTCCTGGTCGGCGGTCGGCACCAGCCCGGTGTGGAACAGGCCGCGGTCGAGCGCGCCAAAGTGGAACTCACCGATGATCAACGGTTTGTCAAGGCCCTCGGGCAAGCGCACGTCGGCCACGCCGCGGCGGTAGACGTTGTAGCTGATCACGTCGCAGTAGGGCGCCGCGGCACGCACCGCCAGCTCGTTGACCCAGGCGAAGCGACAGCCCAGGTAAAGCGTGTGCGGCGCGCTGGCCTTGACCTCATCCCGGCAGGTGCGGAAGTAGGTCTCGGCAGTCTTGCTGTAGAACGCGGTGAGATCGGCGCGCGCTTTGGCCAGATCGGGCGCCTGGCGCGACTCAAGCAGCGCTTCCCAGGACACCTGCTGGCAGCCCCAGGCGGCATTGAGGGCCTCGATGGTGACGTACTTCGCTTTCAGGTCGGCGACGAAGACCTGCTTGGCGGGCTGCCCGGCCGGCGACACCAGCGCCGCCACGGCCAGCGAGGTGTCATCGCCCCAACTGATCTCGTTGTCGACGAAGTAGCCGATGCACCACGGATCGTCGGCAGCGCGGTCTTTGTGCCGGGCCAGGCTATCGCGCAGGGCCGTGGCGAAGCCGGGGTCGAAGACATCGCGGAACTTGCCCCAGTAGCCCTCGCTGCCCTCCAGGTTCCGCCCGCCGAAGTGGACCGTCGCGGCGTAGGGGGTCTGGCGCTGCAGGTAGATCGACTCCATGGACCAGTTGCCGATGGTGTTGAGGCCCCAACTGCGCAGCCGACGGTGGGTCAGTTGCGCAAACTCCGCCTCCCAGCCCTCGCCGTACTTCCGCAGCAGGTTGGCGGCCGTGAAGTTGTAGGTCTCGTAGGTCTTGCCCTCGTAGTAGTTGTGGGGGGCCCAGGAGCCCTTGCCATAGAAGCGTGAAAACGGCGATTCGGCCGACGGCAGGCCGCGGAACCAATTCTGGCGGTCGGTGATGGGCGTGGTGGCGTTGTTGGTGTTGACGCAGTCGATGCCGTGGGACCAGAAGAGGCGCCCCTCGGGGTCGACCAGCCACCACTTGCCTTCGTGCTTGGCGGTACGGAAGAAGCCGGTGGCTTCGAGTTGGGGGCCGGCCGCCCAGCCGCCAAAGCGGCTCCAGCCGTCCGGCCCGGGCCGCGTTTGCAGTTCGGTCGCCTCGGCCGCGCGCCGGCTCCGCAGTTCCGCCTGGTCGCGCAGCTTACCAGGCCAGTCCCGGTGGATGAACTGGCCATACTCGTCGATCATGGGAAAGAACTCGGCCGCGGTCTTGCCGGCCCAGGGCGCCGCCGGGTAGACGCCGGTCACGCGCACCTTAGCGATCTCAAACAGGTGATCCTCCGTGGGCTTCGGCACAAACACCACAAGCTGCGTGATGTTGCCCGTGTCGATGCCGCCCTTGTCGCCGAAGCCAGGGGGATTGCCGCGCATGCCGAAGAACGTGATCGCGCTGCCTACGACCGCGTGCAGCAGCGGGACCTCAAGCACGCCGCGAGCCCCGGGTTCAAGCTCGAGGCTGCGGGTGATACAGTGGCTGATGCCATCCGCGCCGGGGTTATCGACCCGGCAGCAGACGGTCGCGCGGTTCGTGCCGAGGTTGGCCACCTCGAGCTGCAGCTTCTCGAACGCACTCAGGTCCCAGTGCCCAGCTGGAGCCGGGAGGGTGATTCCGGGCCATTCCTGCTGGTGGCCACTTGCCAGGCGCAGGGCCGTGCCGTCGGAGCCCGGGGACAGGCTGACGCGCACATCGCGGGCCTCAATCTTCCCGGCGTCGACGTCCTTCCCGAAGTCGTACAACATGCGATCCTCCCCCGGCGCCGCCAGGGCGCTGCCGAGACTCAGAATCATGATCGAAGCGCAGGCTTGCAGCGCGGTGCGTGGGTTCATCCGTGCGGATTAGCTCCTTGCTTGGACTGACGGCGCTCCCAGGCGCGCAACGCTGGCAGGTTCGCCTCGACCTTGCCGAAGGCCGCTGCCAGCCGCCGCATCCCGGCCGCATCCGGAGTGGTGTAGTTCCACCCCATCTCAACCGAGCGCGCAATCTTGAGCTCGCAGTTCGGCACGCGGACAGCGCGATAGTCGATGCCGCTCTGGCGCAGGGGTTCGGTCCACATCACCTTCGGTCCCGCATACGTCTGCCAATGCAGTCGGGGCCAGGTGCTGATCGGCGAGGGAATATACTGGAAACACCCCACGCCCTCGGCACGCAGGGCTTGGAAGAGGGTCTGCTTGCTGATGCCGGCGGCCTCGGCGGCGAAGTTCATGGTGATCATGTGGTAGCTGGGTTCATCACCCGCGGCGTACACCGGGAAAGAGACCAAGCTCAGTCCGGCCATGGCGGCGCGCAGCAGGCGGACATTCTCCCGCCGACCGGCGATTTCCTCGTCGAGTTTCCGGATTTGCTCGGTGAGCATGACGGCGACCAGCGGGCTGAGGCGGTAGGTGTAGACCAGGCTGTCGATGTAGCGGTCCAGGCGCTCGTGGGGGAAGTCAGGCTCCAGCGAGCGGCCCATGTGCTGGCCGCACAAGGCCGCCTTCCAGTACACCTCCTTGTCGGGAGTGACCATGAAGCCCGCCTCTGCCGTGGCCAGGAGCTTGCCGCCCATGCAGGAGAAGCCGGCGGCATGGCCAAAGGTGCCCACTTTGCGACCCGCATGCAGGGCGCCGTGGGCCTGGCTACCATCCTCGATCAGCTTCAGGCCATGGCGATCGGCGATAGCCCGCAGCGCGGTCAGGTTGGCCGCCTGGCCAAAGATGTGGACGGCCAGGATGGCGCGGCTGCGCGGGGTGATGGCGGCCTCCACCGCCGCCGGGTCGAGCAGGCCGGTCTCGGGGCAGACATCGACAAACACCGGAATGGCGTTGTTGTGCAGGATGCAGGAGATGCTGGCGCCCCAGGTGTAGGGCGTGGTGATCACCTCGTCGCCCCAGGAGATTTCCAGGCCCATGAGGCAATCTTGCAGCGCCGCGTGACCGCTGCTGGCCAGCAGACAGTGCGGCACCCCTTGCCAGGCCGCGATGGCGCTCTCGGCTTCGGCGATCTCGGGGGTGTTACGGTTCAGGCCGACCGTCCGGCCCCTTTCCAGCATCTCCACCACCCGGTCGATGGTCTCCTGCCGAAACGAGGGGTGCGGACCGGATTTCGGGAGCTCGTCCGCCGGTCCGCCGAGTAGAGCCAGGGTCTTGGAACTCATCGTCATACCATCCTTCGCGGTTGGATTACTTCGTCGGCCAGCGCAGCCGGGCGGCTACGTCCGTGCGCAGCGCCGGTATACGCAGAGCCAGGATACCGGCACGAATCTCGGCTTTCTCCAGGCGCTGCGGGGCGCCTTCCCAAGTCTCCCACCACTCGATCTCGACGGGGCCGTCAGCAAGTCCTTTGAGGGTGACGATGGCGTCGGGCACCGCGGTGACGGCGTCAAGACCGTGGTTGAACCAGTCGCTGTCGCGGTTCTGCACCCAGAGTATGGCGGTGCGCTCACTGGCCAGCGCCGCGCACAACAGATTGGGTCGGTCGATGATGCGGCAGCCCTCGAAACGGTAGCTCTTGACCCGCACCCAGTCCTTGCCGGTGTTCTCGACGCGGAGGCGGTGGGCGCCGGCGGGAACCTGGATGCTGATGTCTTCGTTGTAGACCGATTCCCACAGCTTCCACTGTGGGCGGAACTCCCAGCTCTTGCCCTTGCCTTCGCCGCAGGGCAGGTCGCGGTCCAGAGCCACGACCTCATCAACGTAGACCAGCAGCCGACCGGAGTTCGAGACGCGGTCGATGGTCATGGTGAAGGCGCCCGCGGTCGGGTAGGTCACGCTGAACACCGGCGGGTTGCGCAGGTCCTTGTGTCCCTCGCCATGCAGCAACGCAAGCAACTCGCCGGGGTCGTTGATGCTGCCGTCAGCCGCGAGGGTGAACTCGTTGACGGCCTGACGCCGAAAGCCATCGGCCGGCGTCAGGACAGCCGCCCGCACCGGCCGGGCGACGCCCGGGTCGGCATAGGTGGCCTCCGTCTCGACCTGGCGCCAGACGGCCGTGCCGAAGGGCAGGCCAGCGGTAAAGCGCTGGATGGCGGTGAAGTGTCCGTAGAGGTTCAGCGGATCGATGTAGTTCTCGTGCCACCAGGGCATGGGAATGCCATCGCAGCCGCTCGCCACGGCGCTCCAGAAGGCGTTGTGCAGAGCCCAGCCTTTGGGGTCTTTGTCGGCGGTGGTGTCGTGGCTGCGGATGCCGAACTCGCCAAAGATGTGGGGTTTCTGGAAGGCGCCCCACTGGTGCAGGCAGTACTCGCGGACCTGTTCGGCGACGTTGGCGTCGTTGTTGGTATAGCAGTGGGTTTGGACGATGTCGATCTCCGGGATCTTCCAGAAGACCTCGGGGCCCGTCTTGCTCCAGAAACTGGTGGTGATCGGGTGCCGGTAGGGATCGATGGAGCGCAGGTAGGCCGCCATCTCCTTATGCCAGGCCAGCAACGTCTCCTGGCTGGTTTCGGCCCAGCCCTCGAACTCGTTGCCAAACTCCCAACAGAGCACCTGCGGACTGGCGGCCCAGCGCGCCACGGTGTAGCGCAGGCGGTTGCGGTAGTGTCGGCGCGCCGTGGCGTCGGTGAACCAGTCCCCCGGGGTCTTGCAGGGGCCACCGTTGGTCAGGTTGAAGGGATTGGCCTTCCATCCGCCTTCGCGGAAATCCTGATGGGTATCCAGGCAGAGCATGTAGACGAAGCTGTGCTCGCGGGCCAGTTGCAGGGCGAAATCCAGACGGGCGGCCTGGGCCTGGCGGTAACGACCGAGGGTGGGCTCCCACTCGAGGCCGAGGCCACTGCCGCTCAGCCACCAACGGTTCCAATTCTCGCCGGCAGCAGCCATCTTGGCAATCGCCTCGTCAGCGAGCTGCCCCGAGGTCGGGTAGATGGGCAGATTATGGCCAATGGGCAGGTAGGGTGTGCCGTTGTCGAAGACGAGGTAACGAGAGTCGACGGCGCTGGGGCGCACGAAGCCGCGGGCCGTGGAGGCGGTGACCTGGAAGGGCGGGACCGCGAAGCTCACGCTGCCGGTGCGGTCGCGAGCGCGAAGTTCGCAACGCAGCGGGCCAACCTCGGTGGCGGCCAGACGGACACACCACTGTCCGCGGGCCTCGGGCATCATGATTTCCATGCCGCGCGAGACCAGACGCCGGTGCGGCACCCGATAGAACCCGGGGACTTCGCAGGTAGCGCCTGAGGCGGTGGTGACCACGGCATCAAGGCGGACATCGTCGGGGTCAAAGGGGTTGTCCCAGGCGCCGGTGAGATCAACGGTGAGGTCAATGGGGGCATAGAGGGGCACCTCGGCGGGGACGGGACCGACGCCGCGCAGTGCCAGGGTCTCGCGCGCCGGTCCGGCCGGATCGGGGGGCGGGGTTGGCATGGTGGTTTCCCGCAAGGCCAATTTGACCGTGACGCTGGCGTCGACGGCGAAGTCGGCGGGGTGCAAGGTCATCTCCAGCGTCTGGCTCGCGTCGGAAAGGCGGCTGCGGACAGAGCCGATCCCATCCGGCACGACGGCGACCGCGGGCTCTCCGGGTGCCCCAATCAGCAGGCGCTGAAAAGAGCTCGAAAGGGCCTGGCCGACCTTGACGTGGCAAACGGGTTCAGCGAACAGCAGCCGGGTATCCTCGGCACGCCGCGGCACCGACAGCACCGCCCAGAGGCCAGAGGTCAACTTGAGTTCGGCGGTCTTACGGACCTCGAGGGCGATCTCCACGCCGTCGGCCACCGGCGTCAGTTCCAGGGTGTAGGCCAGGGGCGCGGCGGGCGCGGTGGTGCCCCAGAGGCCGCTCAGGCGCAACACCCCCTTAGCGTCGAGGGTGGGGCCAGCGCTGACACTGCCCTTCTCGAGCCGCTCGTAGATCCATTTGTCATGCCACTGGAAGAAGGCGAGGGAAGCGACCTCGTTGCCGTCCCGGATGGCCCGCAGGGTCCCCGGCGCCTCGAAGCGCACGGTCATGGAGGGGCCCTGCCAGAGCCAGGCGTTGCCTGCCGCTGTCCATCCCGCCGCGGGGGCGCTGGTGGAGAGGGCGCCGGCCGCCAGGCAGGCTGCGAGGGTTGCGTGTCGCGACGTCATGCCCATCACTCCTATCAATAAACACCCTCATCCGCGCGTTCCCGCCAATGGATTTGTATTCCATCGCGGCATGCGTGGCAGTCAGGGCCTCCCGCGGCTTCTGGGGACCCGGTGCATGACGAGCGCAAACACCGGTTACGACCGGCCGTACCATAACAGCCCCGACGAGGGCCTTCAACGCCGCCTGACGAGTCTCCGTACAGGTGGTTTTTGTCATTGCCTGTGCGCGACGCTGGCGCTGGTGGCGGTCGGCGGTGTGGCTGCCGCGGAGACCTGGAAACACCCCGACGCGGCAGGCCGGATGCGCGTCTGTGTCAGTTCCGCCTACGCCCAGCAGATCCGGGTCGACCTTCCCGATTCGCTGGCCGCGGCGGTGAAGGGCGTGGCGGCCTATACGCCGGATGGTGCGCCGGTGCCCGCCTCGCCGGTCACGCTGGGCGGACGGACGGTCAGCGTCTGGCTGGCGCTGGGGCGGGTGGCGCAGGCAGCCCAGGGCCCCGGCGAAGACGGCCTCCAACTGCCGGTGGAGATCTACCTGTTCGCTGCGGCGAAGATTCCGACCCCGCTGGCGCTCGCGACACGTCATCCCGCGCGCATGCTGCGTACGATCCGGGCGCTCACGACGCGGCCTTTTACGGCCACTGAGGCGGGGCTGCTGCTGGGTTCGCTGATGGCATCCGGTCGGCCGTTGTACGCCTTCGATACGCCCGCTCTTGGCGATGGGCTGCAACGCTCCCAGGGAGAGGCGGTCTCGGAACGCCGTAGTGTCGTGGCGTTCTGGTCCTCTACCGTCGCCATCGAAGCGCCGACGCGAGCCCTGTTCGGCTCCGACAACACCCAGGCGGCGTGGTTCATCTTCGTGGACGGCCGTCCCGTAGCGGAATGGCGACAGGCCGCCGCGGACGGCAAGGGCGGATTCTGGGGCAATGCAGTGGACCTCGAGGCCGGGTTGCACTCGGTGGAGTTCTTCGTCATCCAGCGCCACGATGAGCCGATGCCAGCCTGTCTGTGGAAGCCCGACGGGCAAGATCGGCAGCCGCTCACGGGGTCGTGCCCGTCCACCCATCCGGAGGCGGTGGAAGTGCAGCTTACAGCCGGCGCTCCGGCGCTTGGTATCCGCCTGGCCAAAGCGAGCCGAACCTACTTTCAGGACACGGGCGCGGACCTGCTATGCTTTACCCCGCTGACGGCGGCGGGGCTGGCGTTACCGTCCGACAGCGCCGTCTGGCTGGACGGTCAGGCGCTCGACCTGGCGCTGGCCGGACAGGCCTGCGTGTATCCCGCGCCGCGCTTGCCGAGTATCGAACTGCGCCTGCCAGGTTCCACGGCGCCGACAGCGGATATACGCTTGCCGGGAAGGCCGGTATGGGCCGTGCCGACCCGGGTCGCGGGCAGGTGCCAGGTGGGGCGGTTGCCGGTCGTGTTGGCCGCCGCCGAGCGCCTGGAGATCGAAGCGGACGTCAGCTTTTCCGAAGACGGGATCGACCCGCGGCTGTTGAGTCGGATGGTGGTCAGTGCCCGACAGCTCGATGCCGACGGCAAGACGCTGCGACAGGAAACCCTCGGCGCGGGCCGCCGAAGCAGCCTGCACATCGGCTCCCTGGAGCTCACGCCGAATGCTGCCCGCGTACTGGTCGAGGTTCGTGCCTCGGAGACGCTACTGCTGCCGGCCGTGCCGATTCGCCTGCGGCGTGGGGGTGATGACCTGCGCGGACTGGAGGCCTCAGGTGAGGCGCTGTCACAGGCAGGCGAACGGGCCGTCCTGGTCTGCCGGCCGCTGGAGCCGCTGCGTCCCGTCGGCAAACCTCCGGCGGGCGCGGGCTGGCAACGCCTGGGTATCCTGGACGACCTGTGTACCGCCGTGGAGGCTCCCGGCGCCACCCTGCTGCCAGAACGCCTGATCGGTAAGTCCTGGCCGGCGCCCCCGGCGGTATTCCGTGAGACCGTGAGCGCCAACGCCGACGGTGGCGTGCTGCCCGTGGTGGCAAAGTTCGCGGCCTTGCAGCGCCTGTTGGAGATGCGGGTGGAGGCCATCGTTCTCTCCGTCGGCGCCGCTGACCTACGCCGCGGGCGGCCGGCGCGAGACCTCTGCCAGGATCTGCTCTTTCTGGCCCAGGCGAGCGCCGCCGCCGGGGCCACGCCGATCCTGTTGGCTCTGCCGCCACTGCCCGAGGTGGCCGCGGCGGACTCGCGCCAGGCAGCCCTGCTCTGCAAGGAGCTGGCCTGGCGGCTGGAGATTCCCGTGATCGATGCCCACTCGGGAGAACGTCTTCAGGTCCTGGCGACGGAAGCTTTTGCCGATACGTTCTCGATCGCGGCTGGGCAGGTGATGCTGGCCGGACCCAGCGACCGCGGACGCGAGTGGCTCTACGGCCTGATGGATCGGGCGCTGGCCGATCTCGAGAAAGCACCGGGACTCTAGCAGCATACTCCATGGCCGACACCCACCACAACCTGACCCGCCCCGTCTGCCAGGACCCACTGGGCCCGCGCGGCTTTCCGCAGGCGACCCTGGTGCTCTGCCGCTGGCAGCGCCTGGCCGCTTGGGCGGCGCTGGCAGGACTGTTGCTGTGGGCGGTGCTCGGCTGGCGCACGGAGCTGCTGGTGCTGAACCTCGTCTGTACGGTGTTCTACCTGCTGACGACCGCTTACCGACTGCTGGTCATTGACCTCTCCCTCAGCCAGGCGCGCGACCTCCGCATTTCCAGCCAGGACCTCGCCGCGCCGCCGGATGGACTGCTGTGGCCGCGCTACATCGTCATCCTGCCCATGTATCACGAGGGCGACGTCCTGCCGGGGCTGGTTGAGGCCATGCGTCGGCTCGACTACCCCGTGGACCGCCTGGAGGTGCGACTGCTGATCGAAGAGGACGACACGGAGACGATGAGCGTGGCGCGGGCGATGGAGCTGCCCCCGCCGTTCCGCATCGTGCCGATCCCGGTGTCGTATCCGCGCACCAAGCCCAAGGCCTGCAACGTCGGCATCCAGGAGGGCGACGCCGATTACCTCGTCATCTACGATGCCGAAGACCGCCCGGACCCGGATCAACTCAAGAAGGCCGCCGTGGCCTTCAGCCGGATGCCCCCCGAGGTCGCCTGCATCCAAGGCAAGCTCGGCTTCTACAACTCGGACCGGAACGTGCTGACTCGCTGCTTCACGGCCGAGTACGCCACCTGGTTCGGACTGAGCCTGCCCGGGCTGGATTGCATGCATGCGCCGATCCCGCTGGGGGGCACCTCGAATCACTTTCGGCTGAACCTCCTGCGCGAGCTGGGAGGCTGGGATGAGTACAATGTCACGGAAGACTGCGATCTGGGCTTGCGGCTCTACATCCGCGGCTGGCGGACGCGCATCCTGGACTCGATGACCTGGGAACAGGCCTGCCACGATCCCTTCATGTGGATCCGCCAGCGCTCGCGCTGGGCCAAGGGCTACGCGCAGACCTACCTGGTGCATACGCGCGACCTGCTGGGGCTGACGCGGCGGTTGGGGTGGGTCGGCAGCCTGCACTTTCACCTGCTCATCGGCGGCTCGATCGTCTGCCAGTTGATCAACCCGATCTACTGGGCCATGGCGCTGCTCTGGCTGGTCTTCCGGCCCAGCGGCATCGACTCGTTCTTCCCCGGTCCCGTCTTCGCCATGGGGGCGCTGTGCCTGTTTGCGGGGAACTTCGTCTTCGCCTACACCAGCGCCATCGCCTGCGTGCAGGGCAATATCGGCCATCTGGCTAAGTATGGCTTGGCCATGCCTTTCTACTGGCTGCTGCACAGCATCGGCGCCTGGAAGGGATTCCTGCAACTGCTGACGAGACCGCATCACTGGGAGAAGACGAAGCACTTCAGCGAACCCGTCGAACCCGCCGCGGGGAGCACCCCAGAACCGACGCCATGAACAGCCCTGACCAAACGCCAAACGCCCTGCCCGCTGAGACCCGCCGCCCGCGCTGGGCGCTCTGGCTGGCGCTCTTTGCGGCATTGATCGCGGCACGCCTGCTGCTGGCCTTTCGGGACAGCGACACGCTTCTGGTGCATCAAGCGATCGTGGACTCGCTGCTGGCCGGACACAACTGGGGTCGCCAGGCCTTGGTGGGCGCCCTCGAGTATCCCTTGTTGCCGACCCTGGGACTGCTGGCCGCGCGGGTAGCGTTCGGCGGCGACCTGGCCGCGCTGGTGGTGGTGGCGGTATCGCAGAGTCTGGCGGTCTGCTACCTGCTGCGCCTACGTCTGACGCTGCCACGTCGGCTGGTGCTCGGCCTCTTACTCGGGCTGCTTGGCCTCTTCCTGCCCGATGTCCGGGCCGCCTTCACGGCGCTGGACCCTAACTGGGTGGCGGCGGTGCCCTTCTGCGCTGCGGTCTTCCACCTGTCGCGGTGGTTTCGGGAGCGCGGCCTGCGGGACGCCGTACTCTGCGCCGTGAATGCGGGTCTGCTGGTCTTCTGCGGGATTGGCGGCGGCGTGGTGGGACTGGCTCTGGCGCTGGTGCTAGCCCGCGATGTCAGGCCCGCCAGCGGCGGCGCTGGTGTCAGGCGCCAGGGGCTTGCGGTGTTGGTCTGGACGCCCATGCTCTACTGTCTGGGGCTATGGTTCTTGTGGAACTGGCTGATCCTCGGCGATCTGGGGTTTGGGCTCAAGCATCTGTGGCATGCTCTGATCGCGCTGCCGGCCGACGCCTTCTTCACGGCCGGCGCCCGGGCTCTGGTCACCGCGCCCGCCGTGGCCTGGGCTGGGGCCCTGTTGGCGCTGTCCGCCGCCGCGGGCCGCGACCGGCGGGCCGTGGGCGGCCTGGTCGCCCTCTGCGTCGCCGCCGCGGCGGCCCGGGCCGGGTGTCTGGCGGCGGGACTGTTGCCGGGCGCCGCGACCTTGCTCACGGTCTGTGCCGGCGTTGGCGCCTTGGCCACGATGCCCGGCCCGGATGCCGCAGCGCCGACGGTGCCTTCGGGCCGCTGGCTAAGGCTCGCGGCGCTCGCGGCTGGGCTACTGATCCTGGTGGCTGATATGGCGTGGATACCGGTGCCAGACCCGGTCGCCGAGGGCAGTTTCGCGGCGGGGGCCCCACGGCCGCTGGAGATCACGCGGCTGATCGACCGCGACTGGCCGCGCTCTCGGACAGCGGTCTACGGGGTGCGCCTGCCGGCGCTGTATCACGACGCGCTGGAGCGGCGCTTTGTCGCCCGCATGGACTATCATGAAGGGCTCTTCGTCGAGCAGGCCCAACGTGAGGTCATGCACCTGTTGCTGCCGCCGCCCGACGGCCGCTTCTATCCGCGCGGCCAGAACGTCTTCACCAACCTCCATCGCAACGGCGATCCCTTACTCCTGCTCGAGACGCAGTGGGACAGCGGCTGGCAGCTCTGGCGTTGCGTGATCTTCCCCGACCGCGAATCCCGCCTGCAACACCTCAAGTGACGCTGCCCGTGAGCAGCCGGTGGAGCAGCAGCGCCAAGGCCCGGGTCGTCGCCACCATATGCGCGATGGAGACCTTCTCCGCGGCACTGTGCGCGGCGCCGGGGAAGCCGGCCCCGATGCCGACCGTCGGCACGCCGGCGCGAATGAAGTGGGCGAGGTCTCCCCAGCCTCCCAGCAAATCCACCGACGGCCGCCCGGCGCCACTGTCGGCATGGGCCTGGGCGCAGGCCTCTGCCAGACCGGTTGCCGTACCCGTGAGTTCGGTGGCCGGCACATCCTTGACCCAGCGCACCCGGGGTGGCACCTCACGCAGGAAGGCATCCTGCGCCGCCTGGGTCGCGATGCACTGCTCAAAGAGTTCCCGCACCAGCCGACCGCTGTCCAGGCCGTAGAGGCGTTTGGCCGCGGCCATATCCTCGGGAAAGGTCTTGAGGTTCAGCGCCAGCCTGGCTGAGTTGGGCACGTTCGCCGGATGGTCGCCGGCCTGGAACACCCCCAGGTTCAGAATGCCGGGCCGATTGCCCCGGGCCTGGCGGAAGGCTTCAAAGGCGGGCAGCAGACACACCGCCTTCTCGATGGCGTTGACACTCTGCCCGAGCGCCGCATGTCCCGCCCGGCCCTGGACGGTGATGTCAGCGGTCACCACGCCGGTGCAGCCTTTGCTGACGCTGCCGTACGAACCATCGATCACGATGGCCGCATCCGGTGCCCCCAGGTGCTCGAGACAGGCCAGGCTGCCGCGGCCAGCGCCATCGCACTCCTCGTCGACCACGCCACAGCAGATCAGCGTGCCGTGGTAGGCGTGGCCGGATTCCAGCAGCGCTTGCAC
>CAILKC010000663.1 GCA_903834675.1 uncultured Victivallales bacterium
CCGCCCTGGCCGCGCTTGGCGAGGGGGGCAAGTAGACCATGGAAGCAATCACCACCTGGCCGCAGGCGGTCGCCGTCGCGAGTGTCGCCTTCGCGGCGGCAACGGTTATCTGTGTGTTCTTCTGGTCGCTAACACGGGGGGGGGACAAGTAGCCATGCCAGCCAGCAACGGCAATCTGACGGTAGCCGAGCGCCAGGCGCTAACCCACGGCGCCACGGTCAAGTATCAGACGGAACGCATGCTATCGCCCCTGACCGGCACGGTGGAGCGGGTCAGTGGCACGAAGCTGGTGCTCTGCGACGAGTCTTGGGTGTTGCCCTGTGACTTCTGCCAGTTGGTTTCGGTTCGCAACCCATTCCCCAACCGGACCGACTTTGCTCCCGAGGATCAAACCGCGGCGATGCGGTTGGACAAGGAAACAGACGAGGAAACGGACGAAACGGACGAGGAAAAGGAGACTGAGGAAATGGACACAGTGCCAAAAGTGACCGCCATCGCCAGCCAGAAGCCACAGGACGCGCCACAGGCAGCCGAGCCAGTAAAGACGGCGGGGGAGCAGACGCCGGGCGCCACGGGGCAGGAAAGTGCCACCAAGCCGAAGGCAAAGAACGGGCGGCGGACGGCGGACCGGGATAAGTGGCTTTGGGCGTGCAAGACCATCGAGAACCTTCAGGCCGATGGCGTGCCGCGAGCTGAGGCGGTGGTCACGGTAAGCGGGTTGCCCGAGTTCCTGGGTCTGCACCTGACCGTCACCGCCTATGCCAAGTGGGCAACGCGCTTTCGCCACGAAGGCAGGCTCGGCAAGGGGTTCATGGGCGGCGGGAATGTGCGCCAGGCCAAGTTGCCGGAGATTAAAAAACGGGTGTGCCAGAACTGCCTCAACTTAGAGGCGCAAGTGCGGTCGGAACAGGCTGCAAACGGCGACCTGACACGAATGCTGCAATCTGAGCGGGGGGCACGGTTGCGGGCGGACGTGCAGACGCGGGGCATTCCGCCGCCACCGCTGGGCAAGGGCACGAAAAACGTGGTGTCGTGCAACTGGGAGTTCTCTACCGACCACGGTGACGGGGTGATTAAAGTCACCAGCGAGGGAGCCGGGCACTACGTCTCCTTGGAGCTGACTGAGCCACTACTACTGAACTCGGATGAGTTCACGAGCCTGGCCAAGTGGGCCGACGAGGCGGTTGCCGTAATGGACCGGGCGATGGGTGAGTGTGAGCCAGCATGAAGGACAAAATCGGTGTGCGGTCCATGATCTACTACGACATCCGCTGCACTCGTTGGCTCTGCTGCGCAAAACTGCCACCGCAGGCCTCCCGCGTCGAAGCCCATAACGCTGCCATCATCGCCGGATGGCAGGATACGGGCAAGGGGCATTCGTATAGGTGTCCAAAGCATCGGGAGGGGTAGTCTGGTGCCTGAAACTTTCGCCTGCTACGGAAAGCGCTTCGGCAAGCTGGATCGCTGTGAGGGCTGCGATGAGCGGGCCTGGTGCGCCGATGCCGCCGACAAAAAGCCGCTGGGGGGGCCGCATGCTGGACCCACCGGCGACGATGCCACGTTCGAGACGATGGAGGCGCTGGAGACGGCGGCGTTCGACTGGTCGGCTAGCGCGGGGGAGGTGTTTGGGGTCGTGGTGCAGTGTTGTGCCGAGCGCCCGGACCGGATCGCGGCGGTGTGCATGCGGATCAATGGCTACTCGTATGCCAGGATAGGGCGGGCCTGTGGCAAGAGTAAGCAGGCGGTGGCGAAGGACCTCGGCCGGATCGCCCAGGAGAACCCGACCATTGGCAAGGAGCTGCGCCGGTGCTACCACCTGGCCGGCGAGGTCGGGCGGCTCAACGAGCGGCTGGCGGAGGCATTTGCCCGGGCGAAGGTGGCAGGGACGCGGCTCACCGGGCGCTATGGGCTCTATGGGCGTTTGGCGTCGGAGTTTGGACTTTCGGAGACGGCGGTACGCCTTAGACTGTTCAGAATGGTTGACGTGAACAGTCCTTAGCGCCTACCATTCCCGCCTGCCGGTTGACGCACGGGGGTATGGCATGGGCAGACAACCCAAGAACTATGACGGCACCACGCCCCTGGCGAATGCGCGACGGGAGCGCTTCTGTCTGTTCTACGTGGGAGAGTGTTGGACGAATGCCGCTAAGGCGTACCGACTGGCAGGGTATGCGCCAGCGTCGGCAGAGACGGCCGGTCCGCGCCTGTTGAGTTTTGTTGAGGTTTGGACTCGCGTCTGCCATCTGCGTAAAGAGGGCATGCGGTTGCTGGGTATCGACCAACATGAGATCATGCGGCTGAGGGTCGAGATCATGCGCCGTGGCGACGTGGCGCCGAGTGACCGGCTGAAGGCTGCCTCGGACTTGGAGAAGAACCTGGGGCTCTCGGCTCCCGACCGCCTGGACGTGACCTCGGGCGGGCAGCCGCTGCGCTGTGACGTGCGGATCGTGCCGCGGGGGGCCGCCCCTGATGCCTGACCCCATCGAGCTCTGTGAGGCCTACGCGCCGCTGTTGGGCGGCACCCCCGGCACGCGCTATGTGCTGGTGACCGGGGGCCGGGGCTCGGGCAAGTCGTTCGCGGTGACGCTCTGTCTGGCGATGCTGATGAGGGAGTCCGGCTACCGCATCCTCTTCACCCGCTACACGCTGGTGAGTGCCAAGGATAGCATCATACCGGAGTTCTTGCAGAAGGTGGAGCTGCTGGGCTGTGGACGTGAGTTCGAGGCGACGGGGCAGGATGTACGCAACACGGTCTCGGGTTCGGAGATCCTGTTCCGGGGTATCCTCACCAGCAGCGGCAATCAGACGGCGAAGCTGAAGAGTCTGTATGGGATCAACGTTTGGGTGTTGGATGAGGCTGAAGAGTTGGCGGACGAGGAGACGTTTGAGAAAATCAACCTGTCAATCCGTGACACGCGACACCCAAATCTGATTGTGTTGATGCTGAACCCCTGCCACAAGGCGCACTGGATCTATCGCAAGTGGTTTGAGGGCCTGACCCCTGAGTTCAGCGGAGTCCGCAATGGGGTGACGTACATCCACACGACTTATGTGGACAACCAGACGCATCTGCCGCCGGACATAGTCGCCGAGGCGGCGGCGCTGCGGGGGACGAATCCACAGCGCTACAACCGGGTGTTCCGTGGGCATTGGGCAGAGGAGGTACAGGGGGCGCTGTGGACCTGGGGAATGATTGAGGAGGCGCGGTTTAGGACGGACGATGGGCTGCCGACGTTAGCGCGGGTGGTAGTGGCGGTGGACCCGGCGGTCACCAGTAGTGACACCAGCGACGAGACGGGGCTGGTGTGTGTGGCGCTGGGCTCTGACGGGGCCTACTACGTGCTCTCTGACCTGACGCGCCGGGCAAGCCCGCTGGAGTGGGCTACGGCGGCGGTGGGGGAGTACCGGCGGCGCAAGGCGGACCGGATCGTGGGGGAGATGAATAACGGGGGGGACCTGGTGGAGGCGAACCTGCGGAATGTGGACAAGGCCGTGGCCTATACGGGGGTGCATGCGACGCGCGGTAAGATGCTGCGGGCTGAACCGATCGCGGCGCTGTATGAGCAGGGTAAGGTGCATCATGTGGGCAGCTTCCCGGAGCTGGAAACGGAGATGATGACCTACGCCGGGCGCTCGAATGAGAAGAGTCCGAACCGGCTGGACGCGCTGGTGTGGGCTCTGACGGAGCTGGTGGGGGGCGGCGGGCCGGCGGGGGCTCTGTCGGCGAGCGAGGTTGATGGTAATGAGGATCGTGAAGTTAAGGGCTGGGACAACTTCTAGGAGCAAGGTGCGATGATGGAATTCAAGGGTGTTCTGGCCTCGGTGATGCGGTGGGCTCGGCCTGAAATGGCCGTGAAGGTGGCGGGTCCGTCGGGGATGGAGGATGAGTTGCGGGCGTTGGGGGTGGCGTATACGACGCTGGGGGGGATGCAGATAACCGGGCCGCGGCTGCGGGCGATCTGTGAGGCGGCTAGTGAGGGGTCGGGGCAGGAGCAGGCGGCGCTGTTCTTGGACATCCGGGAGCGGGAACCGTTGTTGGAGGCGCACCTGGGGACGCGGCGGCAGGCGGTGACGGGGGCGCCGTGGGCACTGACGAGTGAGGCGAATGCGAAGCAGGCCGAGGAACTGACAAAGATGCTGCGTCGGGCCGGAATTGAGCGGCTGATTGGGGCGCTCTCTGATGTGGTGCCGACGGGCTACGCGGGGGCGGTGATCGACTGGGATGAGGGGGGCAAGGGGATCAGGGGCTTTGTGCCGGTACACCCGACGGCGTTTGAGTTCGACCAGGGGGGCAATCCGGCGGTGGCGACGGTCGCGGGGGGGATGCGGGGCCTGGGGGAGTTCCACCCTTGGCAGTTTGTATTTGTGGCCTCTGAGGCGCGTCCTGGGCTGCCCTCGCGGTTGGGGTTGATGCGCACGCTGTTGTGGTTCTGGCTGTTCAAGCACCAGGGGGTGAATAACTGGGTGCGGTTCATGGAGAAGTTTGGTATGCCGATGGTGGTGGCGAAGCTGCCTGCGGGGCAGTGGGATAGCGCCCTGGAGCGCAACAAGGTGCTGGCGAGCTTGAAGAAGTTCGGCCCGGACGGGGCGGGGGTGCTGAAGGAGGGGACTGAGGTTGAGTTTATGAACGCGGTGGCGACGGGGAATGTGACGCTGTACACGGAGTTCTGCCGCTACATCGACGAGCTGTATACGCTGCTGATTCTGGGGCAGTTGGCCACGTCGCAGGCGGGTAGTGGGCTCTCGAATGGGGGGATGCAGGAGAGTGTGCGCCAGGATCTGGCGGCGGCGGATGCGGCGTTGCTCTCGGGGGCGATTCTGCGGCAGGTGGTGGAACCGCTGGCACGGATGCTGTACGGCTGGACGGATGCTCAGGATCTGGAGTTCTGTATCGACACGAGCCCGGCGGAGGATCTGAAGTCGAAGGCGGAGACGTACAAGCTGGTGTGTGAGTTCACGGGGCGCTATCTGGATGCGGCGCAGGTGGAGGCGGAGTTTGATGTGAAGCTGGGGGATGAGGTCGCCACGCAGACGGCGGGTAAGGACCCGGAGGGGATGCCGGGGGCGGGGGAGGGTAACGGACAGAACGGACGCACGCAGACGGGGGAAGTGCAAGGGGAAGAGGACCAAGAGGCACTGGTGGACTTTGCGGACACCGCACAGGGGCAGGCTCTGGAGGCGGTGGTAGCGGATGCGCTGCGGCGGACGGTGGCGGATGCGGAGTTGTGGGCGGCTTGGATGGGGCCGGTCCAGGCGGCAATCAGGGAGTCTTTTGCGGACCTCGCAGCGGATGACCTGGAGGGGTTCCGGGCACGGATTCCCGTGTTTCTGACGGCGCTGCCGGGGGTTCTGGGGGAGATGGACGCGGCGGGGTTCGAGCGGGCGCTGTCGGGGGCGATGCTGGCGGCGGTGGTGAATGGCTACACGGCGGGCGGACTCTGAACCCGTCGAAGGCAGGAAAAAGAAAACGCGGGTTAACCTGGGGAAGGTGGCAATTCCGCCAGGCCTACTCGCCGACAGCCTACGAGGTCTGCGTCTGCCGGTGGGAGCCGCAGGGTAAGAGTCTCACGGCAGCAAGAGGAAGTCAAGGACATGGCGAAGCAACTACAGAAGCGGCAGGATGAGGGGGCGGTGGTGGCCAGGTCGCAGGGGACTGGCCCGGACGCGCCGGTGGCCCGGCCGTATGTGGTGCGGCTGGAGTGGAGGCGGGAGACGCTGTACGGGGAGCGGGCGTTGTGGATGGTGCTCTCGGACGGTAGCGCGGAGCTGGTAAGGGAGGCGTTAGGTTGACGCGCTCAGGATGTACGTATGAAGGCGAAGTTACATGGCCGGGTGATCCTGGAAGGGCTGGAGGCGTTCGCGGATGCGACGCTCCGCGAGGTTCCCGCGTCTTTCCCGGTCGTGAAGTTCGGCAAGACGGTGTACACGAAGGACGGGGAGCGGGGTGAATACGAGTTCAACCCGGCGGATGCTGACACGATGCTGGCAGACTTCGCCGAGCGGAACAAGGACGGCGTAATTGACTATGAACACGAGACGCTGAAGGGCGGGAAGGCGCCTGCCGCCGGTTGGATTCAGCGTCTGGAGAAGACGGAAGCCGGGGTCGTGGCCCATGTGAGATACTGGACGGATGAGGCGAAGAGGCTGCTGACGGATGGGGCTTACCGCTATTTCAGTCCAGTGCTCGCCATGTCGAGACGGCACCCTATGGCCCTGCATAGCGTAGCCCTGACGAACCACCCAGCGACGCACGGGATTCCCGCGCTGGTGATGGACGACGAAACGGACGAAAGCGACGAAACGGACAAGGGGGCATTTATGGATCTGAAGAAACTGGCTGAGGCGCTGGGGGTAACGGTGGTGGCTCTGGCGGACGGGAAGGGCCTGGATGAGGTGGCCACGCAGGCGGCGGTCGAGGCGGAGATCATCCGGCTGCTGGGGCTGAAGGCGGAGCGGACGGCGTTTCTGACGCTGCACGAATCGCCGGACCTGGACGCGGTTACCGGCAAGATCAAGGGCATGGTGCCGGCGGCTGAGCTGACGGCGCTGAATGATCGCCTGGCGGGGATCGAGGCTGAGAAGGCTGTCGCCAAGGCGTTCGCCGACCGCAAGCTGGTGGAGGCGCAGCGCGGTTGGGCGCTGGCCTACGCCCGCAAGGACCTGCAGGCGTTCGCCGACTTTGTCGCGGCGGCACCCGAGGTGGCGCCGGCGACGGCGGCGGGGGCCGGGGTCAACGTCCAGGGCGCCGCTGAAGGCAAGGCGCTGGCACTGACGGATGTGGAGACCAAGACGTTCCGCCGGATGGGTCTCTCGGACAAGGACATCGAGGCGATCAAGCAGGACCGCAAGGGCTAACCCAAGGAGTACGGAATCATGACGGCACTGGCTCAGAATCGTGACACGCGCGAGCTGGCGGGAAAGAACCCGGTGGCGGCGTTTACGATCTACAACGCGGAGATCATGTACGCTGGCGGCATGGCGGCGGTGGACTATCTGGGGGAGATCCAGATGGCAGCGAACACCGCTGGGCTGAAGGTGGTGGGCTGCGTGACGCGGTACACGGACAACACTGCGGACGGGAAGACGGCGACGGTGGAGCGGGGGATTTACCGCTTTGCCAACAGCTCGAGCTACCCGATTACGCGCTCGGCGATCGGGACGGTCTGCTACGTGGAAGATGACAACATCGTGGCTGGCTACGCCTCGGCGATGGTGCCGGCGGGGCTGGTGTTCGATGTGGACGCCGATGGGGTGTGGGTGGACATGAGTGCGGCGGCGCTGGCGGTGGCCCGCCAGTTGCAGAGTGACTTGCAGGTGGACAAGACCGATGACTACACCTGCACGGCTGCCCTGGCCTATGAGGGGCGGACGTTCTTCTCGTGCGCCAAGACTACGGCGCTGATGCATATCACGTTCCCGTCGGCGGTGGCGGGGATGCGTATCGGGGTCTGCCGCGCTGCGGCGGCCGCCGGCAAGGACGTGGGGGTGACGGCTGGCGCTGGCGACACCATCGAGGCCTACGACGGCACCTGCGCCGCAGGCAAGAGTGTGGAGACCACGGTGGACGCGGTAAGCCAGAAGGTCTGGTGGATCGCGGTGGACGCCACGCACTGGGTGTTGGACCGCCGGGTTCTGCCGATTGACATCGCGGGCTGGGTGAAGAATGACGCCTGAGTGTTGTAGTCGGCGGGTGGGGTAAAGAACCCTGCCCGCCGAACCTCACGAACCACATGAAACCGAAAGGGAACTGATAGATGGATACGAATCGGGGCAACATGGACGCGCTCTTCACCGGCTACAGCCAGGCGTTTAAGAACGGCTTGGCGCTGGGCGGGGTCGAGTTCGAGAGTCTTTGCACGGTGGTTGGCAGCGGCACGAAGATTACGGAGTTCCCGTTCTTGCAGCAGCTCGGCGGGATGCGGGAGTGGCTGGGGCCGCGGCAGATCAAGAATATCAGCAGCAAGAAGCTGCAGGTGACGGCGCGCACGTTCGAGGACTCGGTCGGGATGCCGGTGAACGACCTTGACGACGACCAGCTGGGGCTGTACACGCCGCTGGTGACGGAGATGGGGATGAACGCGGGCAATCTCTGGGGCGAGCTTGCCTTTGCGGCGCTGCTGGGCAATGCGACCTGGCTTGACGGCGTGGCGTTCTTCTCGGCTGCCGGGCGCGCCTACGACGGCAAGAACGCGATCAACAACTATGGCACCAGCGCTCTGACCAGCGCCACATATGCCACGGCGTACAAGGCGATGATGGGCTACCTGGGGCACGGGGGCAAGCCGCTGAACATCGTCCCTGACACGCTGCTGGTGGGGCCGAAGTTGCTGGACACGGCCAAGAAGATCGTGGAGATCCCGGCCGAGCTCACGAGCGGCGCCACGGGCGAAAGCGCCTATGTCAACTGGACGAGCGCGCCGAACCCCTGGTATAACAGCGCCCGCCTGATCGTCTCGACCCAGCTTGTCGGCACGTACGATGATTACTGGTTCCTGATGTGTACGAAGCGGCCGCTGCGCCCGGTGGTGCTGGTGAAGCGCCAGGAGCCGAAGCTGACGCGGCTGGACCGGGAGACGGACGCGAATGTGGCGCTGGAAGACAAGATCCTGTACCTGACGAAGGGCCGGGGCGAAGCGGCACTGACGATGCCGCACCTGGTGATCGGCAATTACGTGTCCTGAGCGCACGCACTAGCAGGCGCTTCCTCCTGCTCTCATTCTCGGGTTGCCCCCGGCAGGCCTTTAGCCCCTGTCCGGGGGCTCTCTCTTTGTAGCGGTTGACGCGACGGGGGTAGGTATGGGTAACTACATCGAGGTGGCAGACATCGAGGCTCGGCTGGGGCAGCCGTTGACGGCGCAACTGGTGCGCGAGACTGCGGGCGGCGGGGTTTACCTCGCCGCGCTCGCGGCGGTCATTAAGGCGGTAGAGGAGACGGTGGACAACTATCTGGGGTCACGCTACACGGTGCCCATGGCGGCGACGGGCTATGTGCGTCGGCTCACGATGGCACTGGTGTTGCACGACCTGTATTCGATGAGCTATGGCGGAGCGGTCCCAGACAAGGCGCAGAAGGCCTATGACGACGCGATGGTTGATCTGCTGGCGGTAGCGGATGGGAAGCGCGCGATCGGGGGAGCAACGCTGCCCACGGCCGCCGCGGTGACAGCGGGCCTGGTGGTGGAGTCTGAGGACGCACTATTTGATCGCGACAGCCTGCGGGGGTTCTGATGGCGGAGCCTTGGGTACATATCACGTGGCGCCTGCAAGGCTCTCTGCGCCCTCTGTTCCGGGTGCTGGACGAGGGGGCGAAGGCGCGCATTCTGACGCACGTGGGGGGCCTGGTAAAGCGGGATGTGCAGGCGGCGGCACGCGGGAAGGGCTGGAAGCATCTGGGGCCGGCAATCGCGCAGGCGACGAGTTACCAGTTGCATGGCAGCAGCGGGGTCGAGGTGGGCACGGCGCACCCGGTGGCGCGCATCCGCCAACTAGGCGGCCCGATCAGCGCCCCGGGTAAGGGGCCTGGGGCGAAGCAGGCGCAGTATCTGACCATCCCGGTGGCGCCGGCGGCAAAGGGGCATTCGGCGGGGGAGATGAAGCACCTTGGCTGGTCAACCTTTCTGGTGAAGAGTGGCGCCGGTAATCTCGTTATCCTGGGTCGGCGCAAGGGGAAGGGCAAGGCCTCGACGGTGGTGCCGCTGTTTGTCCTAAAGAAGTCCGTGAGGCATCCTGCTGACCCGTGGTTCCCGCAGGAGGAGATGCTGTTCCGACGGGTGCAGCAGGCGGTCAAGTTTGTAACGGGAGTGTGACGCGATGCCGGCGGTAACGACGTACGTGCATACGCCTGAAGCGATCGTGGCGGCGACGGTGGCGCGGCTTGAAGCCACGGAGGCGCTGCCGGCGACGCTGGCTGCTCCAGGTTGGGCGGTGGAGACCTTCAGCGCCACGAGTTACAAGGATATGTTTGCGCGCTTTCCGGGGTTGCCGCTGCCCGCGGTGCTGGTCTGTCTGGAGGGGGCCGACATTCGCATTGCGGGTACGTCGGGCCGTCCACAGCGGATTTACTACAATCTGACGGTGCTGGTGCTGGCCGGCAATGCCGACCTGGGGGCGGGGGCCGTGAGCGCGCGGGATCTGGTCTTTGCGGCTCTGGCGCTGCTGGACGACTATCAGAGTGGCAATGCCACCTGGCAGGCGACGGGATTTGACGCGGTGGACCTCTCGGCAGCGGACTGTGCGCCAGGGGTGGCCTGTTATGCGGTTCAGTTCGAGGTAGGGGACCACTGACATGGTTAAGGAAATCCCGGAGTTGGAGTGCTACGTCGGCGATACGACGGTGTGGCCGGTGGAAATCACGGCCGACGGGGTGGCGGTGGACATTACCGAACACACGCTCTCGTGGCTGGTGACGGCCGCGCGCACAGGTACGGCGCTGCTACAGGTGGACGTAACAGAGCACTCCCATGCCGACGCGGGCCTTTCAGCGCTGGAGTTGACCGCAGCGAATCTGACTGCCATCGGCGGCGCCGGGGACTACTGGCTGACGGGGATTGACGTGGATGGCGATGATGCCGAGCTTACCCGCGTGGTGGCGCGGCTCAGTGTCCTTGACCGGCCCCAGCGTACGGTGAGCCCATGAGCGTAAGCGGAATCACGATTCAGGTGCGCAGCCCGCGCCTGCGCTGTGACCTGAGCCAGCCCACGGTGGCCGTGCGGCTGCAAGGCCAAGGCGCTGCGGGTAGTGAAATCGAACTTCAGGTCAATGCAACCCATATTCAGTGGCGCTATGCCGGGACAACGGCGTGGACAAACCTGATTGCACTGTCCGCTTTAGAAGGCGCTCCCGGTGAGCCGGGGGCAGCGGGAACTTCCGGCATGTTGATTGCCAGAGAGGTCTGGACCCTGACCCCGCAGAACATCATTGATAAGTACCTGGCGCTCACCTTCCTCCCTGACCGTAAACTGACCCAGTTGACCATTGAGAACGGCGCTGCCCCACTCTACGGCGAGGACTTCACCGTCACGGTTGAGCCGCCGCAGTTATCATGGGACAGCCTGGGTCTGGATGGACTGCTTCAGGCCGGCGACTCGTTTTCGTTTGAGTATTCATACTCGTTGTAGGAGAAACCCCGATGGCAAAGCTAGACGCGCGCTGGATCTCGCTGGACGCACA
>CAILKC010000664.1 GCA_903834675.1 uncultured Victivallales bacterium
GAGGTCAACCTGATCATGCCTGCACTGGCCCGGGTGGGCCGGGTCTTCAGAGCCTACGTGGAGTACGCCAATGTGGGGGGCTCCGACCTGGTTGCCCCGATTCTTTACGTCAGGAGTGCGGACGGCGCTTTGTTCACCCGTGACCTTACGGCCTCACCCGCGGTGACCGAGGACGAGTTCCTGGCCGTGGCGGCCCAGGCTCCGGTCGGCATTCTGCAACCGGGCCAGAAGGTGACCGTGCCGCTGCTGGTGCGGGCCCTGCGCGGCACCACCCAGCTCGAGGTCTCCTACATCGATACCAACAACGACACCCCGATGGCCTGGGCCTACCTGGCAGACCGTCTCGCCAGCACCTATGGCGCCGACCCGCAGTTTGCCGCGGTGCTGGCCGCGATGAAGACCACGATCGGCACCACCTGGGGTGACTACGACCGCAGGCTCGCGGCCAATGCCAGCCTGCTCCCCGCCGCCCTGGGTGATCCGGCCGAGCTCAACCGCCTGCTCAACCTGCAGTACCGACGCGTCCAGGCGACGCTGGGCGCTTCCCTCAGCGGCCGGGTCGACACCACGGCCCTGGGCCGGTCGCTGGCAGGTCAACGGCTCGGCGCGACGCTAGCCAGCGGGGTGGGCGGCGCGCTGGCCACATACATCCTCAACGACGGCTCTTTTGTCCTGCCACGGGTGGCCGCCGGAACCTATGTGCTGGAGGTGCAGGGCGCCGACGTGGGTGCGACCACCCCGGCCACCCTCAGCGTCGCTCCGGGCACGCCGCTGGCGGGAGTGGTTGTGACCGTGGCGCCGCAGGACCTGGTCAGCGGCACGGTGCGGGACGCCACCGGGGCAGCGGTGCTGCCGGGGACGCTGGTCTGGGCCCTCTCCGGAGAGGATGTCGTCGGCGTCGGTCCGACCGACGCCGCGGGTCGCTACACCCTGACTGGGGTGCCCCCCGGAACCTACACCTTCGTCGTGAACGCCGAGGGTCAGGCACAGCTCCGGCAGGAAGACCTCGCGCTGGCGGCGGGCAACCCCACGCTCGACCTCACCATGCAGCCCCAGGCCGTGATCGCCGGCACCGCAGTCCTGCCCGCCGGGGCGCCCGCCGCCGGGCTCTTCGTCTTCGCCACCCCGACGGAAGGCGCCGCGCCGCTGGCCCTGTTCAGCGCCGCGGGTGACGCCGACGGGAACTTCTCGCTGGCGGGGCTGCCCGAGGGTTCCTATGAGCTCAGCTTCAGCGATTTCTCGGACGGCCTTCACGAGGCCGCCGTCGCGGGCCTCGTGGTCGCCGCCGCTGGTCGGCTCGACCTGGGCACGGTGCCGCTGGCGAGGGTGGCCAAAGACTGGCTGCCCGCGCCAGCGCCCAAGGCCTCCGGCGCCCCCACCAAGGGCCTCTCGATGGCGGGCACGGACGACGAGTCCATCTATGATCCGGGCGCCTACGAACCGCTGCTTTCGGCCTGGCACGCAAAGGTGCTCGCGCTCCAGGGTTATCTGCGGTTGTCCCTGCTCCCCACCGAGTATGAACTTTTCGGGCGGGAGGTCTCGATGCTCTGGAACGAGTTCATCAGTTCCACCTCGGCCGACCCCGCGCCACGGCTGTCGTATGGCGCGGACTCCCAGATCGTCGAGGGCGCCACCACGCCTTGTGGCAGTGGCTTCCGCAGCTATGACCTGAAGGACGGCACCGAGAACATCCGAGTACAGCAGATCCGGGATACCGTGCTGGCGGGGGTGAAGGCGAAGTTCAAGCAGGGCACGCTCACCTGCGACCAGATCAGCGATAACAACGGCAGCAAGGTCTTTCTCCTCACGGTGGAGAACTTTCCCCGACTCGAGTTCAGGTTCGGC
>CAILKC010000665.1 GCA_903834675.1 uncultured Victivallales bacterium
ACCGAAGTCGCGGGCAAGTGGCTGGCCGCTGAGCTGGCCAAAGCCTTCCCGCCTGCGGAAGAACTCATCGCTGACATGCGGTTTGATGTTCAGTTCCACGATTTCACCTACAAAACACTGACCGACAGGGAGTTCGGGACCAAACTGCGGGAAGCGTTCCCGTTCGTGGATTGGGACAAGCCGTTCAGCGAGTTCACGGCGGCCGGCGAGGCGACCCAGCCGAACGGCCTTCGGCCCAAGGACGAGAGGAGGTAGATGTGAAGACCAGGATTCGCGAGATCCTCAGCGACCTCGACAGCGTGCGCGAGAACCTGCTGGCGTTGTCCGACGACATTTGGCTGAGCATGAACTCCGCGAAGACCGCGACGCGAAGGAGTAGAGAGGGCTGGCCATGCCGGAGGTGACCTGGCAGGGACGTGCGGTACGGTTCCTCGGGAACCACGGGATATGGGACGCCCCCAAGACGGCAGTGTTCTGTTCGGGACGCTGTCCGGGTCTGAGGATCCTGGAGGCGCAGGAGCTGGCCCACCGCTGGCGCGCCGAAGGCCGGGTCATCATCAGCGGCTTCCACACGCCCGTGGAGAAGGAGATCCTGCGCATTTTGCTCGCCGGCACGCAGCCGATCATTCTCTGTCCAGCCCGTGGCTTGCCGCGCCGCCTGCCACCTGAGTTGAGTCGTGCTCTTGCCGCGGGACGACTACTGCTCGCGACTCCCTGCGACGCCAGCGTGAGCCGCGCCGACCGTCGCACCTGCGAACTGCGCAACCGCTTCGTGGCGGACTCCGCCGATAGCATCACCGTGATCCATGTGCATCCGGGAAGCCTGACCGAGCGTAGCCTTGCCGACTACCCTACCCGGCCTGCTGGGGCTGATACGTCAGCCCCGTCGAGCAGTGCCAAGTAGCCAGACGCCAGGCGGATGCGTCCATCGTGCCCAAGGCGTGCCGTCGGCGCGCTCCGGCCCTCAGCGCGGCTCGCCCGTCGGCTGCGTGCGGGCCGGATGGTAGTGGACGTAGGCGCGCTTCACCAGCGCCAGGCGCGCGCAGAGGCGTGCCTCCGCCTCCGAGGCGATGCGGTCGCCGTTCTCGACGGTCGTGGCGCCGTCCACGGCGATGGTGACATTCATGGCGAAGTAAGGCCCGAAGCGGTGCGCTTGCACTTCCTCCACCGCCAGGATGCCTGGGATGTCCCCCAGCGCCTCGCGGGTCTGCTGCTCCAGCCCGTCGCTGGGCACCGCGTCCATCAGGTCCGCGGAGGCCTCGCGCAGGATCTGGATACCGGTGTACATGACGATGACCGCCACCAGCGCGCCGACCAGCGGATCGCACCAGGGGTAGCCATAGAGGTTCAGAACGATGCCGATGGCGGCGCCCGCGGCGGTGAGAATGTCGTTGCGATGATCGCGGGCCAGCGCCAGTACCGCGGCGCTGCCGCTGGTGGCCGCGGCGCGCCGGGTATAGGAGGTCAACGCCAGCTTCACCACCACCGTTACCAGCGCCACCCACAGAGCGGCCACCCCGACCCGGCCGGAGGAGCCCTGGGTCACCATGTCGTAGACGTTGTTGACAGCGTCCCAGAACAGCGCGATGGCGGTGGTGATCACGAAGGCGCTAACCACCAGCGCCGCGATGCTTTCAAGCTGCCGGTGGCCGTAGGGGTGCTCGCGGTCGGGCGGTTTGCCGGCGAACAGCATGAACACCTTAACCACCAGGTAGTAGGCGACATCCGAGGTCGAATTAACGCCGTCGGCGAGCAAGGCTTGGCTGTGGCCAAGAATGCCGAACGCGGTCTTCGCCACGGCCAGGCCGACGTTGGCCCACAGGCCGACATTGACGGCCCGATTCACCAGGCGGTTATGCTCTAAACTCATGGGGATGACCCGTCAATTCCTGCCGTCGGCGTGCGGTTCGTACCGGCTGTCTCCCAGCACAAAGGGAGACACGAACTTGAGGTAACCCTGGCGACCCGAGCGGCGGGTCCAGGTCTTGACCGACTTGACCAGGCGCTTCAGGCAGAGGATCAGGGTGTCGAGTGGCATGGGGGCGCCCGGGGGGATCGGCTTGACGTCGTCATCTTCCACCCCGAGGGCGGCTCGTCCCAGGCGCCACTCGCACACCTCGCGGATGCGTCCCAGGAGCCCCTGCTCGATCTCGTCAAGCCTTGGCAGGCGTGGCGCACGGTCGGCCCGCTCCGCAGAGTAAACCTCGACCGCCGCCTCGTAGACGCGCAGGGCCGTGTAGTCGGTCATCTCCGGCAGTCCGCGGTAGGCTTCGGCCACCGGGAACTCCAGGTTCTGCATGACGTCGGTGTACTGTTCCTCGATCCTCATGACGGCGCATCCTCGCTCAGCGGGTTCCAGACGCGGCGGAAGCCCAGGCCTTCGAAGTCCTTAACGTTGACCGTGGCGAAGTCGGTGACGCCGTAACGCCGGAGCGTGAGGGCCAGCCGCAGATCGTAGGCGCGGCGTCGGGCGAGGCCGGGCTCCCGCAGGCGTGCCCAGAGCTCGTCATGGAGCTCGCGGCTGTCAACCGGGAACCCCACGATCCGCCAGGTGGGGTGCCGCCGGAACGCGGCGCACACGTCCGCGGCCCGGGCGGGAGTCAGCGGCGTGCCTACCACCGCGGGATTGCGCAGCAGCACGTAGAGTTCCAGCAGAACGAACTCGGAGATCGCCACCTCGGCGTCCGCCGACAGACGGGTCAACCACTGAGACGCCAGCCCGTGGCTGGCGTGATTGCGTTCCACGGCGGGCAGCAGCAGATTGGTGTCGACAGAGGTCACGGCCGCGCTTCCTTCAGACTGCGGCCGCTCTCGCCATCGGCAAGCACGTCGCGCACTCTCTCCAGCGGGACCTTGACACCGCCGGCATCGACCTCTGGCACCGTCCATTCTGCCGACGATTCCGCTACGGTCGGGTAGACGTCCAGCACCATCTCCACGCCGCGCCGGGCCAGTTCGGCCAACGACATCTCGCGCGCCTTACAGAAGCGCTTGGCGCGGGCGTAGACCTCGTCGGGCAGTTGGATTTGCGTACGAACCATACCCACAAAATTACAGCGCCATCATCTTGTTGTCAATGCTGCCTCTTACGGCGCCGGTGACCTGGCTTTGGGTGGCAGGAGGGCGAGGATGAGGTCCACCACCGGGGTCGGATCCTCGAGTCCGTGGGGGTGGTGTTTCTGTCCGGGCTTGACGATGACGGTGATCGGGCCTCCCAGCTGCCGATAGCGCTCGGCCAGGATGACCGTGTTCTCGGGGTAGGGCACGGTCTCGTCGGCGTCCCCGCAGAGGTGGATCAGGGGCACCTTGTGCTCGGCCAGGGTGGCGAGGTTATCGATGGGGTTCTTGGGGTAGGCCAGGGCTTCCTGTTCCGAGGCGAAACCATAGTCAACGATGAGCTTGCGCCAGTCGTTCGGGCTGCCGAGCCCCTTGCCCTTGCCGCCGGGCCAGCTCTTGAAGTCGCAGACCGCATTGTCGGCCAGGATGCAGAGCACCTGTTGGGGATGCGCCGCCCCCCAGGCATAGACGTAGAGACCGCCGCGGCTCAGCCCCTCCAGCACCGGTTTGGCTGCCAGCCCGTACGGCCCGGTCAAGGCCTCATAGAAGCGGTCGAAGTGCGCCATGGCGCTGGGACAGCCGAAGGTATTGCCGACGTTCATATAGGCCAGGTGGAACCCCTGGGCCAGCATGGCCAGATCGATCTGGGGAAAAGCATCGAAGAATTCGGCACGCCAGATCCAGGGGCGGCCCGGCAAAGCCACCTTCGGCGCCACCACGATGCAGGGGCAGGTGTCCACCGTGAAGTCGTAGCGTGGGTAACCTCGATAGTCGCCCGCGGTTCCAGGGAAGGCCGGATTGCTCTCGGCTGCTCTTGCCGTCGCCATACCGGTCGCCAGGGCAAACGCCAATGGGATGCGGGACACGATGTACCTCCTTTGCCTGATGATCATCGGGTCGGGGGAGTCCTGCCCGCCGCCGCCGTCGTCTGCCGGCCGGGGGTCAGCGCGCGTACTGTAGCGTCCGGTGGCTGCTTCGCCCGTCGGCGCGGCGGCACCGGTTGAAATCCTGGGGTCAACCCTCGACTTTTAGCCTTGTATTGACACGGATTCGCATACGCTAGGCGTCCAATCCCTGGGCCTTCATTCCGGCCGGAACCCACGTGTGGCGTGAGGCTGTAGGACCGGGAGCAGCATAGGCGTCTATTCCATGGTCAATCGCCACCTAAGACGGCAATGTGAAGCTAAAAGTCGAGGGTTGACCCCGTTAGACCACGCAGAAGCTGGCTCCAGGCGTTCGTCGGCCGCGGCTGCGAGCGGTTGACACGGGTAAGGCCAGGGGCCAGATTCAGGAAGTGCCGTAATCCTTGCGCCACCGGGAAGCGTGGCG
>CAILKC010000666.1 GCA_903834675.1 uncultured Victivallales bacterium
AGCCGCGGAGACGATCCAGCGCAAGTTGCCGTCCGCAACACCGATTGGCGCGAGTTCATGACCATGCTGGACGGCCGCCAGCAGTACATCGTCAAGGCCACGGCTGAAGGCGAGAGCTACACCGGGCAGGCGGCTCAGCTCGAGGTCTCGCCATCGGCCATCACCCAACGCTGCGACACGATTGCGAAGCGCGCGCGGGCCTTCTGGGGCGACTCCGTGCTTCAGGATGTGGAGATCATGCCCCTCTGGCGCCGGCAGGCGCAGCAGCGCTGAAGGTCACTACGCCTGTGGGCGGTGGCCACACCATAACCATGACGCCGTAGGAAGACGCCCTCCCTCGCCGGGTCACGGCGGGGGAGGGCATTGCATCCGTCCGTCTTCCCTTTTTTGCCGTTGCTCGAACTAGTGCTCGATGTGATTGTTCGGCCTTCCTTCACAATAGAGGAGGTACGTGCTCACGGATGACTCTGCAGATGTGGTCAATATACGAAGCCAGGCACCCGCGTTGGTAGACCAACACATAAGACGGGTGATGGACCGGAACATACGCAACGCCCCCAACTACCAATGCCGTGTAGTCAAAGCCGCTGCCCAATGAGAACGATGAAGTCCCAAGTTGTATGAAGACATAGTTGGCAACTTGCCTGCCAAGCAAGAGGACTACACGCGGGGCCATAACCTCAACTTCGCTCACCAAATTCGGAAAGCAGCATTTCATCTCGTCGCGTCTGGGGTACCGAATTTTGCCATTTGATTCGGGGTAGCACTTGACGAGGTTTGTACGATAGAACGATACTTTGTCAAGCCGCGCCTCAATGTCTTCCACCAGCTTTCCGCTACGTGTGTCAGATGCAAGCGGTTTGGTAGTTTCGACACGATGCACTTTAACAGCCGATAGCCCAACCCAAAATACATCAGCCAGCCTCGGAATGTCTAGCAAAGGGCGCTGATTCCTGCCCAGCAGGCAGGCTGAACAACTCGCGATTTGTGAAAGTGCAGTTGTATCCATATGAAGACCAGACCTCGCCTCTCTGAAGGTAACCCCATAGCAACCTGAACGCCCGAGTTGAGGGCGGGTTTCTACCAGGTTGGCGGTGCTGCCAGGAGGGTGACCCTGACCTGGGTTCCGGTGGGAGCGGAGAGCCGGATGAGGTCCTCGCTGACCTCGGCCAGGAAGCGGCAGAAGGCGCGGGTCTGCCAGTCTTGGAAGCGTCCCCTGAGCCAGAAGCCTGACGTAGACGGTCTGGCCGTCCTGGTGCAGGAAGCCGTCGGCCCGGGTGAGTTGCCTGAGCATGACATGGTCGTTGCGGTGGCTGCCGTAGAGGGGCCGGAAGCGGGCTGGGGCGAGAAGCTTCACACACCCATAATTACCGCGGGTGCATCCACGAGTTGTCCGGCATTACCGGCACATACTCGCTGCGGATCGTGGGACCGGAATGCCATCAGCCGGGACATACGAGTATCCTGTTGCACTGAGGAGCAGCAGGACGTGGGAAGATGCTATCCGCGCTCGCGGAGGATCTTGAACCGAGCGAACTCCAAGACTTCCTGACGGGCCCCTGGCGAGAGCTGGTCCAGCAGGATCTGCAGTTGGCGAGCGTTGGACCCATCGTCCCGACGTGCCGTGGAAC
>CAILKC010000667.1 GCA_903834675.1 uncultured Victivallales bacterium
CCAGCGCGAACTCCTGGCACTCAGCCCGGATGGCGTCGACCTCCGAGCGCGCCAGGGCCAGGTCGCCGCGGGCCAGGGCGCGCTGCGCGAGGGTCTCGCGGGCCCGGCGCAGGCCCTTGACCGCGGGCCCGTTGCCGGCCCACAGCGCCAGGGCCTGTCGGTAGCCCGAGATGGCCTCGTTGCACTCGCGGTAGACAGCCCCCGCCTGGGCCTGCTGCACCTGCGCCAGATGCTCCTTGGCCTGGGTCGCCAGGACGATGCTCTCGGCATGCTGGCGGTAGTCGCGCAGGCCCTGCTGGAAGGCCTTCACCTCCGCGTAGCGGTCTTCAGGCTCGGTCGCCATCGCCCGGAGCGCGATACGGACCAGCTCACCCTTCTTCTCGGTGGGCTGAATCTCGTTGCGCGCCGCCGCCAGGAGGCACGCCATAGCGCCCTTGCCGCCGTGCGGCCGGAGGCCGGTCACGCACTCGTAGAGGATGCCGCCGAGGAGGTAGATGTCGCTGGCCGGGCCGATGCGCTCGCCGTCGCCGAGGGCCATCTCCGGGGCCAGGTAGGCCGGCGTGCCCGCCGCGTCGGCCTGCGCCGGCAGCCGCTCCGCCTTGCCCGAGGCGCTGATGCTGATGGCCAGGCCCCAGTCCATCACCAGCACCTCGCCGTAGTCGCCCAGCATCACGTTCTCCGGCTTCAGGTCACGATGCACCACGCCCTTGTTGTGCGCGTAGGCGACCGCGTCGGCCACCTTGAGCAGGATCTCGAGGTTCTCCTCCAGGCTCTTGCCGGTGATGGCTTTGTGCCAGGGCGTGCCGCGCACCTCCTTCATGGCGTAGAAGAGAGTGCCGTCCGGGGCCACCCCGACATCGTGGATGGGGATGACATTGGGGTGATCCAGGTCGCCGGTCACCACCGCTTCGATGAGGAACTGATCCCGCAGGCCCTGCTGGTCGGCCAGCTCCGGCCGGATGACCTTGACCGCGATTTGCCGGTCCACCGAGTTCTGCCGGGCCCGGTAAACCAGGCCCATGCCGCCCTGGCCCAGCAGGTCGAGCAGCACAAAGACGTTGCCGGCCACGCTGAGTTTACGCGGCAGCGCCGCCTCGAACGCGGCAGGACTGGCGCGTCCCGGCGCCGCGCTCTTGATCGTGACCTCGGGCTCCGCCCCGGACGAGATCGAGCCCTCCCAGCGCCGCTGGACGCCTTCCAGCGCCGCGGTATCCGGTCCGGCCGCGGCGGCTTCCGCCCGGGCGACCGTGAAGGACTTGCCGCAGCCCTCGCAGTCGGCCTGCCCGCCCAGGTCGGCGGCGGTGACCTCGTAGTGCGCCTGACAGTGCGGACAGCGCACCGGAACCGCATCGCTGGCCATGCTCGTCTCCTCGATGCCTGGCACTCAAGGCGTGGGCGTGAGGCGATCAACGCTGAAGGTCGCAGGCACGGTTGGACGCAAGCGCGGCGTCGTCGGCCTGTCTTCCAGAAACTCGAGAGCCTGCTGCGCGTACTCTGCTACCTCCTTCGATGGCAGGTAGGCGCCAGGAACGGTGGCCGCGGCCTCGGCTGGGACCGCCTGGTGGGCGCGAAGCACCTCGTGAAACAGCGTCTTGGCCAGGGCGTCCTCACGGGCCAACTGCGCCAAGGCAAAGTCGACGCAGGTCAGCATCTCATCCGCTTCGAAAAGCATCTGGCCCATATCGCCGGGGACGACGGCTTCAGTCGCCTGGACCTTGAGCCGCTTCAGCAATTCCGCGGCCACCGGCCTGAGTCGGCCCGCGGTCCAGGCCGCGGCGGTGCGATTGGCAGGGGTCATCTTCTCGGCCCGCGTCTGCACCAGCGCCAGACGGACGGGTTCGCTGAAGGCACTGCCAGCGGCCGTCATCCCCGCCGCCAGCAACGCGGCCTGGCGAACGGGCTCTTCGCGATCAAAGATGAGAGCCTGCAACGCCGGGTAGGTCGACGGTTGCGCGAGATAGCCCAGGGCTTCCGCGACGGCGGCGCGGACGAGGGGGCTGGCGTGGGTCGAGCGGCTGGCCAGGTCGGCGGCAGCCGGCTGATAGCGAAAGCGCCCGAGG
>CAILKC010000668.1 GCA_903834675.1 uncultured Victivallales bacterium
TCAGCGCGAACCTAGGGCAGATAGCTCGCCCCTACAGGGCTCAAACCCATAACTATCCTATTCCCAGGGCGTTGCCCTGGGCTGGTATGGCCGCGCGCCTTCAGCGCTCCAGGCGGACTTCCTTATTGCACAGGTCGAAAAGAAACAGCCCTGGAGCTCCCCAACCATGTCGAATATCACCTTGAGTGTGGACGCTGCCGTGATCCGCAAAGTGCGCAAGATCGCGGTGGACAAGAACACGACGTTGACGGCCATGGTGCGGGACTACCTGAACTCGGTTGCGGCCCAGGAGGCTGCCACCCGGGACCAGGTCGCGAAGGAACTGCGAGAGAGCTTCGACCGCTACAGCGTGGACATGGGGCGGCACACCTGGACGCGCAGCGGCGGTACGTGATCTCATACTGGGATGCGTTGATCGTCGCGGCGGCGGAACGGGCCGGGTGCAGCGCGATTTTGTCGGAAGACCTCGCGGCAGGCCAGACGTATCTTGGGATTCCGGTGATCGACCCGTTCGCGGCAGCGGCCGCCGTACAGGCGCCGACGCGACGTCGGCGGACCCGGTAGTCCTACCCGACGCAGGCGCTGAAACCTCAGGTTCTGGGGCGCTGGTCGGTTCAGGGGTGGTCGGCGCGGCACGGCGGGGCGCTGGTCGGTTCAGGGGTGGTCGGCGCGGCTGGGGGACGGTCGGGCCGACCGGTGCTCCACGCCTGGCGCCCGTCTGGCGCGAGGCGGAATAGAGACGCCTGTTTCTTCCGCCCGCAGGGCGTGGAGGTCGGCGGTCCGTCATGCCTGAGGGCAGGACTTCCGCCGTCTCTGGTGGCGCGAGAACACACGCCGTCAGTCATGGCACAGGCGCCAAGCCAAAGCGGTGTCGCGGTCGCCGTCGGCGACCTTGCCACACGCACACGCACATGGCCGAGGCGCGATATGGAGTGCGTGCGGCAGAGGGCCGTGGACGCGGCCCGTCGACGCCGCTTTCACGGCCGGCGGTACGACGGCGGTCGTTTCATGAAACAGCCCTACCAGGAGCGCCCCATCCCTTGCACTTGCCTGGCCGCTTGGGTATCTTCTGCTCATGGTCTCGACCCCGCAAGCCGCTGCCGCCCTGGGCTCCGTCAGCGTCCGTCCTTCCCCCCTGCCTGCCACTCCGGCGACGCGCCGGTTCTGGCGCGTCCCTTGGGTCGTGTTGGCGCTAGGCCTGCTGTTTGCCGTCGGCGTGACCCTGTATATGTATATGCGCGTGGAGAAGGCGGCCGAGCGGGAATTTGGCTTGCGTTGTGAGACCATCCGGCAGGCCATCGCGGAGAGGATTGACGACCATGCGCGCATCCTGCTGAGCGGGGCGGCGCTATTTGATGCGTCAGCCGAGGTCTCCCGCGAGGAATGGCATATTTTCACCCAGCATCAGAAAGTCCAGCAATTCCTGCCTGGCATTCAGGGCATCGGCTTTGCGCGGCTGATTCCGCGGGCGGAATTGCCCCGCCACCTTCAGCAGGTCCGTGCCGAAGGCTTCCCGCAGTACACGGTGAGACCAGAGGGCGATCGCGAGCTCTATTCTTCCATCGTCTACATCGAGCCGTTCTCCGATCGTAATCTGCGGGCCTTCGGCTATGACATGCTCTCGGAACCGGTGCGCCGAACCGCCATGGAGCAGGCGCGGGATACGGACCATGCGGCGCTCTCCGGCAAGGTGGTCCTGGTTCAGGAAACCGACAGGGATGTCCAAGCCGGAACTCTCATGTATGTGCCCGTCTACCGCCAAGGCATGCCCACCCATTCGCTTGAGCAGCGCCGTGCCGCTCTCTTTGGCTGGGTCTACAGTCCCTACCGGATGGACGACCTGATTGCGGGAATCCTGGGCGCCCACAGTCTGAAGAGGCAGCGGCTCCATTTCAAGCTCTTCGATGGCGCGAAACCCTCGCCCCAGAGTCTGCTCCACGAATCGTCCTCCGCCGCGCAGGATGGCCTCTGGCCCGGGGCGCGCTTTTCGCGGCAGCTGCCGATGGATTTCAATGGGCAGCGCTGGACCCTCTGCTTTACCCAGGCTGGCGCTGGGGTCTTCGCCATGGCCTACGCGGGGGTCTGGCTTACGGCGGTCGGCGGCGCGCTCATCGCGGTGCTGCTGTTCGCCTTGGTGCGCGCCCTGGTGAACACTGGCGTCGCGGCGCAAGGGCTGGCGGCGGAATTGACCGTCGGTCTGCGCGAGAGCGATGCCCGCCTGCGTGCCATCACCGACTCTGCCCAGGATGCCATCCTGATGATGAATCCGCAGGGCCTCGTCTCCTATTGGAATCCTGCCAGCGAGCGCATCTTCGGGTATACGGGCGCCGAGGCGCAGGGGCAGAACCTGCACCAGCTCATAGCGCCGTCGCGTTACCACGCCGAGCACGCCGCGGCCTTTCCCTCTTTTTTGCGTACCGGCCAGGGCGCGGTCATCGGCGGGACCCGGGAACTGGAAGCCTGCCACAAGAACGGCCATGAATTCGCGGTCGAAATGTCGCTCTCAGCGCTGCATTTCCAGGATGGTTGGCACACGATCGGCATCCTCCGCGACATCACGACGCGCAAGCAGGGGGAGGAGGCCCTGCGACGGCAATCCCGACTGCGGCAGTTGCTGATTGACATCTCCGCGACCTACATCAACCTACCCCTGGATGCGGTCGAAGCGGCGATCCGTACGTCGCTGGCGGACATGGCGGTCTTTGTGGGGGCGGATCGCGCCTACATCTTCGACTATGACTTCCGGCGGCAGGTCTGCAGCAACACTCACGAATGGTGCGCGGCGGGTATCGAGCCGCAGGTCAACGCCTTGCAGGCGGTGCCCCTGGCGCTGGTGCCGGACTGGGTGGAATGCCATCGCCGGGGCGAGCCGATGTACATCCCCGAGGTGTCCTCCCTGCCGCCCGGCGGGCTGCGGGACCTGCTCGAACCCCAGGGCACCAAGAGCCTGCTGGCGGTCCCCCTCATGAGTGCGGGCGAGTGCAGCGGCTTTGTCGGCTTCGACTCGGTGCGCCAGCCTCACGACTACTCCGATCAAGAGCAGCGTCTTTTGAGCGTCTTTGCCCAATTGCTGGTGAGTATCGGCCAGCGCCGGAAGGCGGATGCGGAACTCCAGGAGACCAACCGTCAGCTCGTGGCGACCACCGCCCACGCCCGCGAACTGGCGGTCCGGGCCGAGCAGGCCAACGCGGCCAAGGGCGAGTTCCTGGCCAACATGAGCCACGAGATCAGAACCCCGCTGAATGGGGTCATCGGCATCACCGGGCTCTTGCTCGA
>CAILKC010000669.1 GCA_903834675.1 uncultured Victivallales bacterium
CCGAACCCCGAACCCCGAACCATAGGACCTGAGTCGTCACCACCTCCGGAACTGACCTGCGCTGCACGCTCGCAGCTGGGCTTGTCAAGCCTCCGGTGGCAGTCTATCATACGGCCCATGAATGGAACTGACTGGTCAGTTCTGGCGAGGCTTGTCTCGGAGCGTCAATCGAGCCCGGAAACGGGTCTGGACGTGAAGCGCAAGCGGCGCTATTGCGGGGGCTTTTTGGGCGACCGGATGGGGCGCGTCGGCATTCGTGCCGGTGGGGGTGGGTTCGTCCTGCTGGTTGTGGCGCTGGTGGCGGTGCTGGGTGCTGGCTGCCGCAGCCCGGCACGCTGGCGCGGCAAGGCGGACACGGTGGCCGCGAAGATCATCACGGCGACGCAGCTGGACGTGCTAGGCCGGAGTGAGGCGATCACGGTTGATAGTCCCGCCGATACGCTGCGTCGTCGGCTGCTGCTGGGCCAGAACCTAGCGCACAGCGGGCCTGCCAGCCAGGCGCTGCGCGATCTTGAGGATAACGAGTACTGGACGCGGGCACGGCACCTGCCCCCGGCTGGAGCCGCTGAAAGTCGCTGGAGTGGCACCGAGGTCCTGAAGCCGACCCTGGTAGAAACCCTGCAGATCGCGGCGCGTAACAGCCGTGAGTTTCAGGCGGCGAAGGACCGAGTGTTCCGCGCCGCGCTGGCGTTGGATCTCGAGCGGAAGGAGTTTCGCTCGACCTTCTCGAGCCTGCTGTCAGGTCTGTACGAGGATGTCCCTGACGGGGCAGGCGGTCGGCGCTATGGCGTCGAGCGCAACGCTGACGGGACGGTGTCGAGGAAATTCCGTAATGGCACCGAGCTATCCGCGGCGGTTGCCGTGGACTTGGTCAGGGTACTGAGCCAGGAGAAGTCCTCTTCGCTGGGTCTGGTCGGCGATGTTTCGTTGAGCGTGCCTCTACTGCGCGGCGCCGGGCGCCTGATTGTGGCGGAGCCGTTGCGGCAGGCCGAGCGGGATGTCGTTTACGCCATCTACGGGTTCGAGCAGTTCAAGCGCACGTTTGCCGTGCAGGTGGCCACCGAGTATTTGGATGTGCTGATGGCCCGCGGCCGGGTGACCAACCAGGAAGAGAACTACAAGAGCCTGGTGGCGTCCACCCGCCGGAACCGCCGCTTGGCGGATTCCGGGCGCCTGCCGGAACTGCAGTTTGACCAGGCCGTCCAGAGCGAGTTGCGCGCCCGTGAGAGTTGGGTGCAGGCACGCTTCAACCTGGAGCGCAGTCTGGACCGTTTCAAGGTAACGCTGGGGCTGCCGCCCGACGCACGCCTGGAACTGGACGATGAGGAACTCGCCCGGCTGCAGTCCCGCGGCGCCGAGTTGACTGGGGGTACCGATGTGGCCGACTACAAGGGCACCGTCCCGCCCGCGGACGCGCCCGTGACCCTGGCCGAGCCTGGGCGGCAGAATGCGGGGCCGCTGGAGCTGGACGCGATGGCCGCCGTGCAGCAGGCCCTGGAGTGTCGGCCGGACCTGAAAGTCAGTCTGGGCCGAGTCGAGGATGCGCAGCGCGACGTCATGGTGGCAGCCGACCGCCTGAGGGCCGAACTGACCCTGCTCGGGAAGGCCAGGGTTGGCGAGAGCCGCAGCCTCGGCGGCGCCGGCAGCCCCGATGCGTCGTGGCGGACGGACACGACGACGACCTCGGCGCTGTTGACTCTGGACCTGCCGTTCGAGCGTACGAGCGAGCGCAACGCCTACCGTGACAGCCTCATCCGTCTGGAGCAGTCCGTGCGCGACTTCCAGGCCGCGGAGGACGATATCAAACTGCGGGTGCGCGACGACCTGCGCTCTCTGCTGCAGGCGCGGGAGAGCGTCTTCAACCAGTCCCAGGCCGTGCGCCTGGCCGAAAAGCGGGTGCGGAGCACGGACCTGTTCTTGCAGGCAGGGCGGGCCGCGGTCCGCGATCTGCTCGAAGCCCAGGATGCCTTGCTTACGGCCCAGAACGCGCTCATTTCGGCGGTGGTGTCATACCGGACCGCCGAATGGGACATGCAGCGGGACCTGGGCAAGCTTGAGGTCACGGTTGACGGGCTGTGGCAGGAGTACCGTCCGGAAAGGACTCCCTGATGGCTAATGGTTCTGGAACGCGTCTTGGCCGGGGGCTGGCGTGGGCCGGTCTCGCTCTCATGGTCGCCTTGGCGGCCGGGTGGTGGTTGCGGCAGCGCCGGGTGGCCGCCGCGCGGCAGAGCGAACAGGCCATCCTTACCTGTCCGGTCCAAGAGGGGCCCCTGGTCATCAGCGTCACCGAACCGGGCACCATCAAGCCGCGCGAGACGATTACGCTGAAGAGCCAGCTCGAGGGGCGTAGCACGGTCCTCTTTCTGATCCCCGAGGGGCGCCAGGTCGAGAAGGGCGAGTTGCTGATCGAACTGGACGTGACGTCGCTGCAGGATGGGCGCGTCGAGCAGGACATCCGCGTGCGCAACGCCGACGCCTCCTTTGTGAAATCCCGCGAGGATCTCGAGGTCGTGAAGAACCAGGCCCGCGCCGATGTGGAAAAGGCCGAGTTGGTCCTGCGCTTTGCCAAGGACGATCTGCGCAACTACAAGGACGGCGAGTACCCGAACCTGCAGGCCGACCGCAAAGGGCAGGTTGACCTCGCCGCCGAGGAAGTACTGCGCAGTGCCGAGACCGAGAAGTGGTCGCAGCAGTTGTTCAACGAGAAGTACCTGTCCGAGACCGAGCTGCAGGCTGACCGCCTGGCGGCGCAGCGGGCGAAGCTGAAGCTGGAGCTGGCGAAGAGCGAGCTGAAGCTGCTGGATGAGTTTACCTACGCGCGCCAGATGGACCAGCGCACCAGCGATGTCACGCAGGCGGACATGGCGCTGGTGCGGACGCGGACGAAATCGGCCTCGGCCGTGACTCAGGCCGAGGCCGAACTGGCCGCTCGGGAGTCGGAGTTTGCCCGTCAGAAGGACAAGCTGCAGAAGCTGGATGAGCAGATCGGCAAGGCCAAGATCATGGCTCCCGCGAGCGGCGTCGTGGTCTACGCGACCAGCACGCAGGTCAGCTTCCGCGGCAATGTCGAGCCCCTGGCCGAGGGGATTGAGGTGCGCGAGCGCCAGGAGCTGATCTACCTGCCCACGGCGGACACCTTCATGGCGACGGTGAAGGTGCATGAGTCCAGCCTGAAGAAAGTCTACGCGGGTCTGCCGGTGCAGGTGACGGTGGACGCGCTGCCGGGGCGCACCTTGACGGGAAAGGTGGCCAAGATCGCGCCCATGCCGGATGCCCAGAGCATGTTCATGAACCCGGACCTGAAGGTGTACGCCACGGAGATCCACATCGATGGCGGCGGCGACGTGCTGCGTACGGGGATGACCTGCGCCGCTGAGATCGTGGTGGCGCGCTACGACAAGGCCCTCTTCGTCCCGGTGCAGTGTGTGGTGCGGGCCAACGGTAAACCGACCGTCCAGGTCCGCGCGAATGGGGTGACGACTCCCCGGCAGATTGAGATTGGTATGGACAACAACCGCATGGTGCATGTTCTCTCGGGGCTGAAAGCGGGGGAGGCGGTGTTGATGACGCCGCCGCTGGATACGACGACGGCGCTGGACCGGCCAGCCCCGCTCGGGGATGTCCCGATTCCGCCGCGGCCCGCCGCGGAGGCGCGGTCCAACGGGGGGCACCCAGCCGGGGCCGGAGCGCTCGCCGCGCCAGGGGATGGGTCGACGAAGCCTGAGGGTGCGGTGCGCGGCGAGGGCAGCGCCAAGGGTCCGTCGGCGGGCGCCACGGCAGAGGGCGGCGCCAAAGGTCCGCCGGAGGCGCCGTCGGCCGAGGCGCCTGCGGAGGGTGGGCGGCCGAATCTGACGCCGGAAGCCAGGGCACGCATGCAGGAGCGCCTCGAGAAGATGACGCCCGAAGAGCGCGAGGCGGCCCGCGCCCAGTGGGGCCAACGTCGGCGCCAGCGCGAGCAGCCCGCCGCGGCCGCACCGGCCGCACCGGCACCCTGAAACGTCCTGGCCTGCGGCTGGCTCGGTGTGTCCTGTCCGCAGCTATGTTCCTGGCCCCGTTCGGAGACCCCTGAATGGCCGACAGTGCCCAGACAACCGTGGAGGTCCGCGGCGTCCATAAGGTCTACCCCATGGGCGGCGAGGAGGTCCGGGCGCTGAACGGGGTCACGTTCGCGATCCAGCGCGGCGCTTTCTGGGCGGTCATGGGGCCGAGTGGTTCCGGCAAGAGCACGCTGCTGAATCTGCTGGGCTGCCTGGACCGGCCGACGGAGGGCACCTACCTGCTGAACGGCATTGATGTCAGCCGTCTGCGCGACACCGACCTCAGCGACATCCGCCTGAAGCACCTGGGTTTCATCTTCCAGAGTTTCAACCTGATTCCGCAACTGACGGTCGAGGAGAACATCGCTTTGCCGCTCTACTATCTGGGCTGGGACGCGCACTCCAGCTCCCGGCGTGCCCGCGAACTGGCTGGCCGGGTGGGGCTGGCGGACCGGCTTCATCACCGGCCCCGGGAGCTTTCCGGCGGGCAGCAGCAGCGCGTCGCCATCGCGCGCTCGTTGGTCAACGATCCGGTACTGCTATTGGCGGACGAGCCGACCGGCAATCTGGACACGGCTACCGGCGAGGACATCATGCGTCTGCTGGGTGAGCTCAACCGCCAGGGCAAGACGATCATCATGGTTACCCACGAGGCCGCCGTGGCGGCGCATGCCGGGCACCAACTGCACATGCGGGACGGGCTCATTGAGCGACTCGAGGAGGTGCGCCGGTGAAACTCGCCCGCCTGCTGCGTGACATTCAGCTCGGGGTACGCAACCTGCTGCTGCACAAGTTGCGCAGTTTCCTGACGGTTTTGGGCGTGGTGTTTGGCGTGGGCAGCGTCATCGCCATGCTGGCGGTGGGGGAAGGCGCCAGCCAGGTCGCCATGGAGCAGATTCGTCGGCTGGGCAGCCATAATATCATCATCACGGCCAGCAAGCCCGCGGACGAGTCGACGACTTCCCAGGGGCGGTTTGCGGTGAGCATGTACGGCTTGCTCTACGGGGACGTGCAGCGTCTGGCGGAGTGCTTTCCGAGCGTAAAGCGCGTCGTGCCTGTCAAGCTGGTTCAGAAAGAAGGCAGGGTCGGGACACGGACCTTGGATCTGCGCGTCGTGGGCACGGACCCGGTCTGGTTCGACCTGGTGCAGCGACCCTTGTTGGCCGGCCGCGTCCTGTCGATGCAGGACTCCATCGACACCAGCAATGTGGCTGTGCTGACCGAGCTCGGCGCCCGCCGTCTGCTCGCCACGGAGGCCTCTCTCGGCAGCAATGTCCGCATCGGCGGCAACTACTTTGAGGTGGTCGGCATCATCCGCAGCGAGGCGGCCTCGGAGGGGGCCATGCAGACCCCCGACCAGGACACCGACGCCTACATCCCCATGCGTACCGCCAAGGAGCGCTTCGGCGACCTCTTCGTTCAGAACAAGGGTGGCACGCAGGTGCGCGAGAGTGTGGAGCTGCACCAGATCATCGTCGAGATTGATGACCTGGAGAACGTCGAGCGCTGCGCCGCCGCGATCGAGCGCATGCTGCAGACCTTCCACAAGAAAAAGGACTACCGCATCAGCGTTCCCCTGGCGCTGCTGCGGCAGGCTGAGGCGACCAAGCGGACCTTCAATATCGTCTTGGGGTCCATTGCTGGAATCAGCCTGCTGGTGGGGGGGATTGGCATCATGAACATCATGCTGGCGTCGGTGACCGAGCGGACGCGGGAGATCGGTATCCGCCGCGCTATCGGCGCCAAGCGTCGGCAGATTGTGGCCCAGTTTCTGATTGAGACCGTTGTGCTCTCCATGACCGGCGGGCTGGTGGGGATGGGGATCGGCGTGCTGATCCCCTGGATGATCACCAAGACGGCGGGAATGCCCACGGTGGTGACCCCCTTCAGCCTGGTGTTGTCTCTGGGAATCAGCATGGGTATTGGCATGGTATTCGGCATCTACCCGGCCGTGCGTGCGGCCAGACTCGATCCGATCGAAGCCTTGCGGCATGAGTAGAACCGCAGAAGCGCTGAAGACCTGCCCGCGGCGCTCTTTGTGGCCCACAGTAGCGGGCGTAGCCGGGCACGATTTGAGCCTGAACAACCTGTACGGGGAGAAGACCGTGGATCACAAGCTCCGTAGGATCTGGACGCTGGCCCTGGCCCTGTTCGCCCTGTCGGCCGTGGCGGCTCTGGCGGCAGACGCTGCCCCTGAGCCGTTCCGGGACGGCGACCGAGTCTGCTTCATCGGCGACAGCATCACGCACGGAGGCAACTACCATTCGTTCATCTTCCTGTTCTATGCCACCCGCTTTCCGGAACGCCAGATCGAGGTCTTCAACTGCGGCATCTCAGGCGATTCGGCTGGCGGTGCGGTGCGGCGTTTCGACTGGGATATCGCCGCCCACGAGCCTACGGTGTCGACCATCATGCTCGGCATGAACGACGTGAACCGCGGGCTCTATGGCAAAGACAAGCCCGACGAGGCCAACCTGAAACAGCGCCAGGCCGCCATCGACGGCCACGTCGCCAATATGCGTAAGCTCGCCGAAGCCCTGCGCGGCAAGGGCAGTCGGCTCATCTTCATCACCCCGTCCATCTACGACCAGACCGCCACCCTGGCCACCGAAAACCTCTTCGGCGTGAACGATGCCCTCGGTGTCTGCGGCGCGCAGGCACGGGCTCTGGCGGCGGAGTTCGGTGGCAGCCTGGTAGATTTCCACGGCGTGATGACCCGCCTCAACGCCGAGGTCCAGAAGGCCGATCCCGCGGCCACCATCGTGGGTAAGGACCGGGTCCATCCCGGTGCCATGGGTCATCTCGTGATGGCCTACGTGTTCCTGAAGGCCCAGGGGCTTTCGCCGTACGTCTCGAAGACCGTGATCGATGCGGGTAGCGGCAAGGCGGTCGAAACCGAGAATGTCAGCCTGCAGGAGATCGCCGCTACGCCGGAGCGCGTCAGCTTCGTCAGCCTCGAGAAAGCCTTGCCGTTTCCCCTCCCGGCCGGGGCCGAGGGGGCGGTGAAGCTGGTGCCCTTCATGCAGGACCTCGACCAGCAGGTGCTGAGCGTGACCAACCTGGCCCCTGGCGCCTATGAGTTGCTCATTGACGATGCCGCGGTAGGCGAGTACTCAACCGGCGATCTCGCTGCCGGGATCAACCTCGCTGACAACGCTAAGACGCCCCAGTACCAGCAGGCCAAGACCGTGGCGGCCGCCAACGACAAGCGCCATGCCCTGATCGCCGGTAAGCTCCGTAGTTTCGCTTTGACCGAGATCTACCTTAAGGGCGTCAAAGACCTCGATCTGAACGACTCCGCGGCGGTGGCCAAGGCGCTCACCGAGCGCATCGAGAAGATGAAGGCGAGCGGCAGCCCCACGGCCGGCTACTACGAAGGCCAGGCCAAGCTCTATATCGCCGAGAAGGCCAAGGAAGCCGACTATCGCCGCGACGCCGACGCCGCCCTGAGCACCATGCGCACCGCGAACCGCCCGGCCCCGCATCGGTTCCTGCTGCGGAAGAAGCCCTGAGGAGCTGTAAGGAAGACGGCGGAACATCCTGCTGTCCCGCATGATAGGACCGCCGTATCTGTCGATGGTGAGATCCTCACCGTGTCACAGCCAGTCCATTACCCGTTGGCGCGTTTCTCGCGATTCGCCAAGAAGCAGCTCGGGGTTGCCGAGGCGTACCGGCAGAAGTACTCATACAAGCAGGCGGAGTACCGCGCTGAGTCAAGCGTTGGGGGCTTGACGACAGGAATCCTGATGTGTAGAGTAGATACACATTATGGAGGTGTATCATGAGAACGAACGTTGTTATTGATGACGAGCTAATGTCCCGAGCCATACGTTCCAGTGGATGCCGCACGAAGCGGTCAGCCATCGAGTCGGGCCTGCGCCTGCTCGTTCAGGTTAGCAGTCAGAGGAAACTCCGGTCCCTCAGGGGGAAGATCTCCTGGGAAGGTGATCTCGACGACATGCGGAGGGACTGAGATGGTAATCGTGGATACCTCGGCGTGGATCGAGTACTTTCGGGGCGGCTTGCCCCTCGTTGCCAACAAGGTTGATCGGTGTCTCGGCCAGGACCTTGTTGGCATCGGCGACCTCGTCTTCTGCGAGGTGATGCAGGGCATCCGGTCGCCTAGCGAAAGGACCGAGGTGTCGACCCTCCTGCTCTCGCTTCCTCTGTTCGACATGGTCGGCTTCCGTATGGCCGAGAAGTCGGCATCGAACTACCGACTCCTCCGGGCAAAGGGAGTGACGGTGCGGAAGACAGTCGATGTGCTCATCGGGACATTCTGCGCCGAGCACGGAATGCAGCTCATCCATAACGATTCCGACTTCGACCTGATGGCGAAGCACATCGGACTGGACATGATCTGACCCCAACCATTACTTCCAGGCGACGGCTGGAATCCGTGCCTGAAGCACACGTTGGGCACGGGGAACTCGTGACGGGCGACAATTCCGTGTAGATTCCGAGCATGATGATCACGGACATCCAAGAGAAGATCCGTTCACGTCGGTACGAGTTCTCCCGGCACGCTGTGGATCAGAGCATTCGCCGAGATATCAGCGTGAGCGAGTTTGAGGAAGCACTCATGAGCGCCGTCAAGGTCATCGAAGACTACGCGGACGACAAGTAGGGTCCAAGCTGTCTGATTCTCGGATACACGGCCTCGGGCCGAGCTCTGCACGTTCTGTGCAGCTACCCGAGTCGCCCCATCTTGAAGGTGATCACCATCTACGAGCCAGACCCCTCGAAGTGGCTTGAGGACAGAATCAGACGAAGCTAATCCACCTGGAGTGAACTGTGAAAGAGACCATGATCGATACGACCGTGACCTATACGCTCGAATACAAGGATAAGCTGTATGTGATCGAGCATGTACCAGCCCGTGTTTGCCAAGAGACTGGCGAGGAGTTCTTCTCCCCAGACACGGTCGAGCATATCCAAGCTCTTGTCAAGGGCAGCACCCGCCCTGATCGAGTCATTGAGACTCCGGTTTTCGAGTACGCATAGGGGCAGCCCAACCAGGTGCTGCTGCTGACCCTGCGGGGCACGGGTCAACACGCCTGACGCCCGCCCTCCGGAGAGCCGCGGCGGGGCAATTCAGGGGGTGTAGAGGGCGAACTCGAACACGGTGATGGTCAAGGTCTGCTTGCCATACTCGCCGACCGTGGCCTTGCTGAACTCGACCGCGTTCTCGCCCTGACGCAGGCCTTCGAGCGGCAGCCGGTAGTGCTTGATGTAGTCGGGACCCACCAGCCCTTCCTTCGAGAACGGGTCGAATAACTCGCCACGGCCATGGAAGGGCTCCAACTCCCGGCCATTCAGCTTCACGACCAGCTCGAACTCCGCCTCCGGCTTGTCCACCTCCACCTTCACCGCCGCGGCGCTGAAAGTGCCGCTGGCTGGATCGTCGGCACAGTAGAACGTGACCTCCTTGGCCTGCCGCGAGGACAGGCTCAAGGGGAAGCTGCGGAAGCCGCCAAGACGGTCCAGGCCGAGGAAGCCGATCGAAGGCGGGAAGATGTAATGCTTTGCCTGTCGCGCCAGAAAGGCACGATCCGTGATGCCGCGCAGCACGGCGAAAGGCGGCTCTGCCCCGCGGTAGATCCGGCGGGGATCGCCCAGCGCGTGGTCACGGGTATACATGAAGTTGAAGAGGCTGATGCCGTGGGCGCCCTGGGTCAGGAAGCTGTGGGCGAGGGTGCGGTACTGCTCGGGGGTGGTGCGGCGGTTGATGTTGTTGAGGTAACCATAAGGCGTGCGGCCCGCCACGGTGACGAAGTTGAGTTCGCCGTAGGTCTTAGCCCGTCCGATGCGGCGCACGAAGTCGGCGATGCGGACTTCGCTGGTCGCCTTGAAGAAGAGGCTGATGTTGAGCTGATCGACCAGCCCCGCCGCATCCCAGCCCTGAACGTCGAGTCCGACCGCCTCGCAGCCTTCCAGCGTCCAAGGGACCCGACAGCCCAGGAGCAGCCTCCTGCCGAGCTGGCGGCCGCGCTCGTCGAGCAGAGCGCGGATCTCCCGGACAAAGGCGGTCATGAGCTCACGGCCCGCGGCGATCTGCGTCTCCGGGAAGAAGCGCGGCGAACGCATGAAGTCGAGTTCGAGGCCATCGACGTCGTAGTTCGTGAGCAGTTCCTTGAGGATGGCGAAGTACCAGGCGCGGACTTCCGGCACGAGGTAGTTCAGCGGCTGTGCCTGGCCTGGGCTGGGCTGCTCCTGGCCGGGGGCCGGCAGGCGCCACTGCCAGTGGTCCCGCCACAGCGACGAGTGGGTCGGGCAGTCCTCGTACTGCAGGTAGTGATGGTCGTTCATGCGGTAGGAGATGAAGACGCCAAGACGGTTCCGCCGGGCCGCGGCCACGGTCAGGGCCAGAGGGTCTTCGCCCTGCCGCAGGTACCGGCGGATGCGACCGTAAGCCCGTTCGAAGTAGCGCAGATCGCACTCTGGCCCCGGCTCGGGCGCGGGAGCCAGGTCGTGTTCCGGCGTCCAGCGCGGGTCGACCACCGAGGGGTACAGCGGCAGCCGCCAGGCGGTGGGGCAGACCATGACAGCGTCCACGTCCGTACCCGCCACCTCGTCGATGAAGCCGTTGATCTGGGCCCGCCCGACGTCGTCGCGGTACGATTGGTACGGCGACTGGCAGGTGAAGAGGTCAAGCATCTCGTGGTTGTACAGACAGCGATAGGGGCTGCTCATGCGGGTCCTCCTTCTGCCTTCTGCGCCCTCAGCGCCCCACCAGGGGCCGCAGGGCCTTCTCCATGGCGTCGGCCTGGCGGACGAAGCCCAGATCGGTCGGGTGCGAGCCGTCCACCGTGCCCTCGCCATCATTGCCAAGCAGGTCCTCGCCGGCCAGGTAGTGCAGCCCGGTCACCCCGGCCGCGAGCAGCCGTTCGTAGGCGGCCATGTGAGCGGCGCGGCTGGTGTCGTTGCGGGCCCGCGTGCCGGGGATGATGAAGGCGTTCGCGTAGGTGCGGTCTTCCACCAGTAGAATCGGGGTGTCCGGATGGGCTTGGCGCAGGGTGCGGACAAAGGGCTCGACGCGCTCGGTCAGCTCGGCGGCGCTCATATTCGGCAGGCAGTCGAGAACGTAGACGGACGGATCGAGTTGGGCCAGGCACTCCGCCAGCGCGGCTTCCATCCTGCCACTCCCAGAGAAACCAAGGTTGATCACCGGCAGATCCAGGCGCCGTCCGAGAATGGCCGTATGCACCATGCCCGGCCGCGAGGCGCAGCCGCCCTGGGTGATGGAGGTCCCGTAGAAGACCAGGGGACGCGCCCGTTCCGGCGCCCGCGTCGGCGCCTTCCCGAGCCTCGTTCCCGGCGGAATCCCGAGCTTCACCGAGGACACCCCATTGTAGAGCGGCAGGTAGAGCATGAACTCGCGTTCGCCCGTCGGCATGCCGCTGATCAGCGTGGCCGTGGTGTCGGCGGACTCGGGACGCCCGACCGCGACCCAGCGCCAGCCCTGATCCGGGGTCTTGACGTAGAGGTCGAGGCCGCTCACGCCGGTGGCGGCCATGTGGTTCATCGCCAGCGTTTGCGAGCGCAGCACCCAGTGCGCCTGAAGGGTCGTCGCAGTGGTGACAAAGCGGACACACATCCCGGCCGAGTTGAGGCTGAGCCCCCACACCGAATCGGGGACTTTGCCCTCAGCCACGGCTGGCAGACGGTCGTAGGGAGTCTTCGTCTCCGTCCAGCCGCGTCCCTCGAGGCCCAGGCTCAGGACGTCATACCAGAGCACCTTGCCGTCGGCCGCGGCCTCCGCGGTTCCGGCGTCGAGCCATTCGGTCGGGCCGGCCCAGGAGCCAGCGGTCACGGCAGTTAGCAGCGTGCAGGCGGCCAAGGGCGGGAAACGGGGGTACATGGTCTGGTCCTTTCGTGGTCGCGTAAACGGAGAAGTATACCGGTAACCTGAGGTTCGGCAACCAAGGCCGACACGACGGCACGACCACGGGGCTTTCAAGTAAGAGACCCTCGCGGGATCATGGCCGGCGTCTGCCCTGATCCCGCATGCCTCCCTGGAGCCCGCGATGCCCAGCCCGTTCCGGGCGGGTTCGCGGTGCCCGCCGTCTGCAAGACCCCCATGTACGGCGGAAGCCCCGGCAATGCCGGTGCGGACCGCCGGCTCCAATGCGCCTAGCGCCTGGAAGAAGAAGCCCTGGCCAAATCTCCCGGCCGGCTTGCTTGCGCCCGGGACGCGCCGGATATTGCCCGACGATCATTCCGCCCGGAGCCGGCCGCGCCGGTCCCAGGCGGCAAGGTGTGAGTGCAGGCAAACCGGGACACCGCCCATGAACGCTGACCGCTGTGTGCTGCCCGTCGACGAGGTGCTGAGCTTCGACGTGGTCGTGGTCGGCGGCGGCATGGCCGCCATCTGCGCCGCCATCGCCGCGGCCCGCAACGGCTGCGAGACCGCCCTGCTTGAGATGGACCCGGTCCTCGGTGGCAACGGCGGTCCCCTGCTCGGGGTACACGTCTCCGGAGCCCACTCGTTCCACCCCTATGCCTCGGAAACCGGCATCATCGAGGAGATCGAACTGGAGGCCGCCCGTCAACGCGCCAAGACGCGGACCTGGGGCAGTCACTACAACATTTCGCACCAGTGGGACCTGATCCTGCAGGGCTTCCTGGAGCAGGCAGGGGTGCGCCTCTTCCGCCATCACCAGGGGCGGCGCGCCCTGACCGAAGAGCGCCGCATCGTCGGCGTCCTGGCGCTGGACACGGAGCACTTCCGCACCCGGCTGTTCCGGGTACGTCACGGCGTGATCGACGGCAGCGGCGACGGCATCGTGGCCCGCGACGCCGGGGCGAGCTTCATGTGGGGCACGGAAGCGCGCGAGACCTTCGGCGAGCGCTCTGCGCCCGACCTGAGCAGTGAGGACACCATGGGCACAAGCCTCACCGCCCTGGTCCGCAAGTGCGCCAAGCCCGTGGCCTTCGTGATGCCGCCGGAGTTCGCCGCCCGCGCCCGCAGCGAGGGCCCGCCGGTCACCCTGAAGGGCTATCCGTCGTCGTGGAACCCCGAGGACGAGTTCTGCTTCCTCTGGGTCACCGAAAGCGGCGGCAACCGCAACCCCATCAGCGCCGCGGCCGACATCCGTCGCGAGATCCTCTACCAGCTCTACCGGACGTGGGATAACGTCAAGAACCACAGCTTCGTGGAGCTTGCCCGCAACTGGGAACTGAGCTGGGTCAGCCCGAAGAGCGGCAAGCGCGAAAGCCATCGCTTCGTGGGCGATTACGTGCTCACCCAGACCGATGTGGAAGCCGCGCGGCCTTTCCCGGACAGCATCGGCTACGGCGGCTACGGCGTGGACATCCATGAGCCGGTTGGGCGGGGCACCCGGATCGTGTTCCACAGCATCCCGCCGTTGTGGAACTTCCCCTACCGGTCCGGTTACAGCCGTGACTTCGACAACCTCTGGCTGGTCGGCCGCCTGCAGAGCGTCTCGCATTTGGCCCTGGGCACGGTGCGCCTGATGCGTACCCTGGCCTGCATCGGCCAGGGCGTAGGCACCGCCGTCGCCCTGGCGAAGCAACTCGGCTGCACCGCGGCGGAGGTCGGACGCGATCACCTCGAAGCGCTGCAACAGACCCTCCTGGCGCAAGATGCGACGATCCTGACCGCCAGCAACCGCGACCCCAACGATCTGGCCCGTCGGGCCCGCGTCAGCGCTTCCAGCGAGATGCGCCACGGCGCCCAGCGCGTGGCGGGCTTTCTGCCGCTGGACATCCCGCGCGGCGTGCAGCTCTGGGACTGGGCCGAGCGCTTCGAAACCGTCGAGTTCTTCGTCCGCAACCCCGGCAGCGAGCCGCACCTGCTCACGTTGAGCCTGGAGCTGTACGAGGCCGCGCAACCCTGGAAAGAGGAGCGTCCGGCAGGGAGCTTCCCGCACCTGCGCGGCCGCTCGGCCGCCAACCGCATGGAATGGGGCTGCGATAATACCGTCAGCGCCTTTGCGGAGATCGCACGTACGGCGGCGGTGGTGGTGCCGGGCTTCGAAGGCTGGGTCACCTTCGCTTTCGAGCCGGTCGGCGCGGCCATTCCCAAGGATCCCACCGCCGACGAGAGCCGCTACAACCTGGTTCTCGACCCTTGCCCGGGCATCGAGATCGGCGTGGACGCGCATGGCTACGACTTCGCGCTGCGACTGTGGCAGTCGGCAGGGCAGGGGAGTTACAGCGTCGACGGCGATTGCCAGGCCTTCCGGCTCAGCCCGGCGCCAGTCTACGGCGAAGCGGTCAACGTCATCAATGGCCACCACCGCCGCACCGCCACCAACCCGGTCAACGCCTGGCTTTCGGACTTTGATCTGCCCCTGCCTCAGGACCTGACCCTGACCTGGGACCAGCCGCAGGAACTAGGGCGCGTCCAGCTCACCTTTGATACCCTCGATCGAGCCTACCGAGACGCGCCCATCAACTGCGACGAACCCTATGCCCGGCGCTGCGTCACCTCCTACCAACTCGAGGCCCTGACTGCCGACGGTTGGCGCCTCCTTGCCGAGGAGGAAGACAACTGCCAGCGGCACCGTATCCACCGTTTCGAGCCGGTCACGGCCAGTGCCATCCGCCTGACCGTCCGGGCCGTGCGTGACAGCGCCGCCTTCCGCGCCCGTGTCTACGAGATCCGCGCCTATCCGCCGGAATGACGTGACGCCGAAGCGATTCAGGAACCAAGCCGACACCTTCCAGAGCAACAAGGACACGCACACATGTCACTGAAAGAACGCATCAAACAGCAGGCCTACGAACTCGGTGCCGACCTGGTGGGCTTCGGCGGTATCGAGCGCTGCCGACAGGCGCCGGTGATGATGAGTCCGCAGGGCGTCTTCCCCGGCGCCCGGACCGTGATCGTCATGGCCGTGCATCACCCGGATGCCTGCATCGAGCTGGGCGGTGAACAGCACCCGCAGGAGATCGGTCCGTACTCGGTGCAGTACCTGATGAATTCGCGGCTGGACGAGATGGTCTACCGTCTGGCCAGCTTCGTGGAACGCCAGGGCTACGGCGCTATCCCCATCGCCTCCAGCAATATCTGGCGCTACAACCAGTACAAGGACCTGAAGGCCGTCTTCGCCCCTGACCTCAGCCACATCTACATGGCGGTGGTGGCCGGCTTGGCCGACATCGGCTTCAACGGCCTGGCGATGACCCCTGAGTACGGCGCCCGCAACCGCTTCATCACGCTGCTCACCGACGCCGAGATCCCCGAGGATCCGCTGCTCCCGCCGGGGACGGTCTGCGACCGCTGCATGCTCTGTCGCAAGCACTGCCCCACTCAGGCACTCGCCAAGGAGATCGACGGCGACAAGGTGCTCCGCATCGCCGACTACGAATACCGCTTCCCCAACAAGAACCTCTGGCGCTGCGCCTGGGGCGAGCACTTCGACCTCGATCTCGACCTGGAGATTCCCGAGGTGGTCACGGAGCAGGTCATCCTCGAAAACGTCAAGGCCCACGGCATGCGCTCCGGCGAGATGGGGCAATGCCTGAAGTACTGTCTGCCCAAAGCGCTCCGCAGCTTTGACCGGAGTTACTCCACCACGCCGATGCGCCGCTATGGCGTGACGCGCGACGAAGCGCTCATCAGCCGGGGCGAGATCGATCGGCTCCTCGCGGGCCTGTTCCCTCGCGGGGCCGATGCCGTCATTGTCTCCAGCGCCGCCGAGGTGCGCCTCGCGGGGCTCGACCTCGAAGCCATCCTCCCCGGCGCCCGCAGCGCGGTGACCGTCGCCGTCACCTGCCCACCCGAGATCGACCGCAACGAGTTCCGCTTCGGCGCGCAGTACCAGGTCGACTCGCTGTGCTACGACCTTACCCGCGCCTTCGAGGACTTCGGCTGCCGCTCCCTGATGACCGTGCAGCGCAGCGGCTCGCACCCTGACCCGACCCGGGATGTGAATCCGACCGCGGCCATCCTCTCGGGCCTGGCTGAGTTCCGCGGCCGGACCGTGCTTGCCAACACGGTGGTCACCCGCCTGGCCCTGGCGCCGCAGCAGCGCCTGGACCCGGGGGTCCGGGCCCGCCTCGATGCCGGCGACGCCAAGGCGGAACTCACCGGCCACCTCGCGGCCCTGGCGCGGTCGCTGGGAGCGGACCTCGTGGGCGTCGCCTCCGGCACCCGTATCGACGAACTGGCGACGCAGCTTCGCCCCGCGTTCGAGGCCGATGACGTGCTCGACGCCAGCGACACGTCGACGCGCTTCACCCCCTGGGAACCCGTCATCAAGACCCGCAAGCGCCAGGTGAAAACGGCCACCGACTGGCTCCCCGGCGCCAGCTCCATCCTGGTCTTTGGCCTGCGCTACCACAAGGAAGTCTTGCGCTGGGCCACGCGCCCGCCGGCCGAAGCGGTCGGTCCCTACTCCTTCCAGACCTATGTCACCAACTGGCTCGGGACGATCATCGGCTACCGCCTCGTCCAGGCCTTGCGTGACCTCGGCTACCAGGCGGTCATCACCACCGACCTGACCGCCACCGACTCGCTCACCGCCAACCCGCGGGGGCCGCAACCCGATCTCTTCGCAAACCGTTTCGCGGGCCTGGCCGCGGGCCTGGGGTGGATCGCCGCCAGCGGCCACCTGACCACGCCGCAGTTTGGCATCCGCCAGCGCTGCATCGCCATCGTCACCAATGCGCCCTTGCGCCCCTCGTCGCTGTGCGTGCCGACGGCGGCGCAGGACCGCTGTGCGGCCTGTCCGACGCAGCCCTGCGTTGCAACCTGCCCGTCCCAGGCGCTCGGAACCCGCCTGCTCCCGCTGACCTGCGACGGCCAGACCTTCTCTTTCCCGCGCATTGACCCCAAACGCTGCGACTGGTGCAAGCGCTATGCCCTGGACGGCGATTGCGGCTTCCGCTACCTCGGCTCGCCGGTAGACCTCCCCGCGCCCGCCGACATCACCGCCGAAGCCCTCGCCGCCGGGCTGCGGCAGCACGACCCCATCAAGAAGTACCGGCCCGTCGTCGCCGAGCCCTGCGTCATCAATTGCCCGCTCGCGGTCACGGGTCCGGAGTCCCGCTGACGCCCTACGGTTGAACTTCAGGGGTGACGGCGACGCGGAAGCCGACGCTATCGTAGCGGAGGCCCGGGGCGTTCCCGATCCGGGACGTAGAACGGCAGTTCTCGGCGGCGAAGTACCAACTGCCGCCGCGGAACACGCGTTCCGAGCCCCGGGCCGGGCCTGTCGGGTCCGTGGCTGCCTCGGCGCTGTAGTCGCCTTTCCAGTCCGCGCACCACTCCGAGACGTTGCCATGCATGTCGTGCAGTCCCCAGGCGTTCGGCTTCTTCGTACCGACGTCATGCGTCTTGCTGCCGGAGTTGCCAGCGAACCAGGCGTATTCGCCCAGCCCGGCCTCGTCGTCGCCGAAGCTGAACGGGGTCGTGGTCCCGGCCCGGCAGGCGTACTCCCACTCCGCCTCGGTGGGCAGGCGGAAGACGCGGGTTCGTGATCCCGCGTCGACACGGTCCCCACCGCCCGCAGGCGGAATGATGAGCCCGTTCACCTTGGCGAGGAACATCTGACAGTCGTCCCAGCGCACTTGCTCCACCGCGAGCTTCGGCCCCTTGTTGCTGCTGGGATTGGCGCCCATGACCGCCTGCCACTGCTCCTGCGTGACCTCGTACTTGCCGAGGTAGAACGGCTTCGTCAGCGTCACCGAGTGCACCGGCTTCCCGTCCGCGTCACCGATCTCAGAACCCATCTGGAACGACCCCGGATGGATGAGGACGAACTCCAGGCTCACCCCGCCGCCCAGGGCCACGGACGTGGTCGGGGCCCACGGCAGAGCGGCGGCGCGGGTACGCAGGCCGACCAGGCGTGGGTCGTTGGGGATGAGTTGCTCCAGCTCGGCAAGGACGCAGACCGCGGCGAACCTGTCCTTGGCGGCGCTGGCCGCCTCCAGGCGTGCTAGCACTGGCACGGCCTTGGCCTGCTTCTCCTTGGTCAGGGCGGTGGCGGCGGCCGCCTGCAACCCGGAGACGGCTTCCGTCCAGGCGGTGGCGGCGGCCTTCGGCTCGCCGGCCGCCAGCTTGCCATCGGCTTCGGCGGCCTTGGTTTTTGCCACCTTGACAGCCGCGGCCGCATGACGCTCGAGCAGCTCCGTGTCAGCCGCAGCCAGGGCGGTGTCCCAGGCCTGCTGCGCGTCCATGGCGGCAGTCCGTTCGGCGGCCTCGACGCGGGCCGCGGCGAAACGCTCGGTGGCCTCGGCCAGGTACTTCCGGGAGGTCTCAAAATCGTCTACAGCCAAGGCCTTGTCCGCATCGGCCAAGGCCTGCTTGCCGCGCTCGAAGGATGCCGGGCGGGCGTCGCCCTTGAAGGCCGCGTCGGCCAGCTTCTGATTCTGCTCGACGCTCTGGCGGTCCGCGGCGGCGGCGCTGCGCTTCGCCTGCAGTGCGGCGAGATCACCATAGAGTTTGGCGGCGCCCGTGAACAGCGCCTGGGCAGGCGCGTACTGGCGCTCCTCCAGGGCTCGGGCGGCGGCCCGTTCGGCCGCCAAGGCCCGGCTCGTGATGTCGCCCACGGAGCCCGGCCTGGGCAGTTGGGCTTCGGCCCCCGCGTCGTTGCCGCTCCGGGACGCCCGCAGCCGCCGCTTGAGCTCGGCCAGACCGCTCTCGTCCGCAGCCTCGTCTCCGGGGCCGGTCTTGCCCAGGCCTTTGATCTGGCCCCGCAGCGCCAGCATGGCTGTCCGGGCGGCGACGACCGACTCGAGGGTCGCCTCGCCCGCCGCGGGCAGTCGCGCGGCGAACGCCTTTTGGGCCTTAGCCAACTCGTCCAAGGCGGCCTCGAACTCGCCTGCCTGCAGGTAGCCTTCGGCGTTGAGCTGGAGCTTGCGGGCGTCGGCCAAGGTGTCGGGAGTCACCGCAGTTTCGGCCAGCACGCGGGCCGCGGCGACCGCGCGCTCGGCGTCAACCAGCCGGGTCAGGAGCTTGCGGCCGTCGATGACCTGGCGGTAGAGAGTCGCCGACTCCTTGAATGCCGTCACCGCCTCAGCGTAGCGGTCCTTGGTCAAGAGGATGTTGCCTTCGGTGGACTTGGCCTCGGCTTTCGCCACCACCTTGCGCATGATGTCCAGCACCTCGACGTTCTGTTGGGCACACTCATCCTGCAGCACCGTGACCTCGGTACGACAGTCGATGGCGGCCCTCAGGTCGCCGGTGGCGGCGGCGCCGCCGGGCCGATTGCCGCCCTGCTGCCCGTAACTGGCGAGTGCCAGGCACACGACGCCTGCCATCAGCGCCCGCCACGACACCCGGCCCCTGGGGTAGTCTGAGCTGTCCCTGTTCATCCCCGTGTTCCTCCGCGTCGAAAGTACCGAACGACAGACCAGAGTACCTGGCATCGCGACGACCGCGGCACAGTACCATGGGGAGAGCCTTGCGGCAAACCGTCCGACGCTTGTCTGATACTCGCCGGGCGCCGTAGGTGCCCCGCCCCGCGCTCTCCGGCGTTGACACAGCCCTGCGGAGTTCCGCGGGCCGTTCCAGACCGGCGGGCGTGCCTTGGATGGCCGCTGGCGGGGTCGGCCCGGTTTGGTGTACCGGCTTTCCAGCCACAGGCTGGGCCGCCCGCAGGGCGGAAGCCGGAATCCACCCGCCCTTGGAACGGCTGAAGGCGGGACACCGAACCGAAGCGCAAGCGCGCCCGTTATCTTGACACAGCCCCGCAAGATTTGCCCATTTCTCGACCTGTGCAATAAGGATGGGCCGTGGTATTCAGCCCCAAGGGGGCGTTTCGGGCGCCCAGGGCAACGCCCTGGGTACCCGTCCACAGCGAAGATTGAGCCCTGAAGGGGCGGAC
>CAILKC010000670.1 GCA_903834675.1 uncultured Victivallales bacterium
ACGCGACGACATGCCGACGCTTCACTTCACCACACCCGTGCATTTCTTCCGTCACATGGAACAGACCTACGGCCCCCAGATCCCGGTCATCGACGGGGTCATCACCGACCCCTGGAACCTGCGTGCGAACCCCGCGCCGGGAACCCTGCGTCGGCAGCGCGAGGCCCAGCGGCTGCTGGAGACCGTCGCCGCCCGCCAGGCGCTGTTCGAGCCCGTCCGCCCGGCCGAACGCGCCCGCCTCGAGGACGCGGCGCTGCGCTTGCAGCTCGGCTCGGACCACACCTGCGGACTCAGCGAGTGGGGCTGGGAAAAGACCTTCAGCCGCAGCGCGGGTTGCCGCGATGAGGCCTTTGACCGTTACCGGCAGTCCTGGCAGGACAAGCGCCAGTACGCCGAACAGGCCGGGCAGACCCTGCGGGAGATCGAACGGGTGCAGCGCCAGCGCCTCGCCAGCCGGAGGGCGGGCAGCGGGCCGCTGGTGGCGGTCTGGAACGACAGCGCGGCGCCGCACGGCGGCGAGTGCGAGCTCTACCTCGGCCGGGGCTTTACGCCGCTCTCCGCCCTGTACGACCTTGAGACCGGCGCCCCGGTCGCCTTCCAGCCCCTCGGCGCCAGCCGCTACCTCCTCGATAGCCCCGCCGCGCCCGCCTTCGGACTGCGCTTTCTACGACCCGAGTTCGGCGCCGCGGCCCCGGCCCCGCAACGTACGGCAGACCCATGCTGCCTGCGCGGCGGCGGCTTGGAGCTGCGCCTGGACGGCGCGACCGGGCGGGTGCTCTCCCTGCGTCATCAGGCGACCGCTACCGAGTTGCTCGACGCCGAGGCGGCCGACAGCCTGGGCAACGTCGTTTGCCATGACCTCGGCGGCGTCTCCCACGGCGTCCTTGAAGCAGGCATGCAACAGACCTGCACCCTGCGCCAGCGCCCGGCCCGGTTCGTCGGCATCGAGGCCGGTCCGGCGGGAGCGCTGTTCAGCAGTTGCATCCTGCGCACCTTCATCGACGGCCCGCGTGGCCCGATCCGCAGCGAACGCACGCTGCGCCTCTACCACGCCGCCCCCCGCGTCGAGGTCCTGGTCCGGGTCGACAAACCTGAAAACGAGAACAAGGAATCCGTCAGCGTGGTCTTCCCCTGGGCCGGCCGCGGCGGCGCCTTCTCCTTCGACCAGAACCTCGGCGCCGTCGATCCGCATTACGACCTGGCGCCAGGGGCGATGCAGGACCTGTTCTACGGCTGCTCCTGGGCGCACCTTTGGGCGGGCGCCTGGGGCGTCACTCTGGCCTGCCCCGATGCGCCGCTGCTGCAATTCGGCGGCCTGCGCTTCACCCGCTGGGACGACCGCCTGCCCTTTACCGCCGACTCGAATCACATCCTCTGCCAGCTCTACCACAACCTGCTCAACACCGACTGCCCCGTGTGGCAGGAGATGCTCGACACCTTCCGTTTCAGCCTGTTTGTGCATACCGGCTCACAGCCGTCCGTGGGGCAGCGCCACCGCCTGGCCGCGGCGGCCCGGCCGCTCCACGCTGACTATCTGCCGACGCCCGCCGACGCTCGTTCGCGCCCGCTTGGCACGTTCGACCTCAGCCCGGATGAGGTGCGTTTGCTCTCGGTCAGAGGTCGACAGGGCGACCTCCGCCTGCTGCTCGAAAACACCGCTTCCGCCAGCGTGCGAACGACGATCCAACCCGGAGTGCCGCTGCACACGGCCTGGTTGCAGAAACTCGACGGCACCCGGCTGGCAGCCTGCGACGTCGACGCCCACCACGGACGTCTTGCGGTCACTCTCCTACCGCACCAAATCGCCGTTGTCCGCATCCAGGGAAAGCGCGCCTGACCAACGTAACGCAGGGCAGGGCAGGGCAGGGGCCGCTCAGGGCGCCCCGGCGGCGGGACGCAGCGCGGCACGCAACAGCTCGAGCCAGGAGACGCTTGTCTGGGCGTGATCGAGATCGCGCCGGACGGCCGCGAAATCCGCCACCGGGGGCGCGGGAGAGAGCGCCACCGCCGCGGCCTGGCGGGCGCGTTCCAGGCCCAGGGAGCCATTGCCCGTGACGGTCACCAGCCAGCGGCCCTCATCAAGCTTGCGGTACACGGCCTTGCCCACCGTCGCCTCGTCGGCCTCCCAGGGCACACCCGCCAGAGACGGGTCGATCAGCGTCCCCGCCGCCGGAGCGGTGTCCGCATCGAACACCCGCCGTATCCACAACCTGCCGTCCAGCACCACGTAGTCGACGTAGACCTCCCGATCGGGCCGACAGGCGGTCGGAAACTCCCGCGTCACCCCATCGGCGGTACGAACCACCACCGTCACCGTGCCCCCGCTGACCCGCAGCTCGCTGACCGCGGTGCGGCTCACCGCGCGGTTGTAATCCTGCCGCAAACACTCGTAATCCGCCCCCAGCGCCTCCAGACGCCGGGCATAGACAGTGGCCGTCAGGCGAGCCCTGCCGAAGGCCAACAACGCCATCAGCATCGCCGTCAACAAGGCCAACACCAGGATCATCTCGAACCACGACCGCAGGCGCCTGAGAATACCGAGCTCCTGCATGGACCGGCCTCCGTCTGCGCACCTTGTTCAGTTCACGCCGGACCGCCCCTTACCACGAGATCATCAACTGCCCCGTCACGGCCTCGGCCTGCACGTACGTCCCCAGCCGATCCGTGACGACGCGGTAAGCCACGGTCTCTGCTTCCAGGCAGGGTACGGCGGCGTTGCGGGTCAGCTCGATGCCACCCTCGCTCCCGGGTTCGTGGAAGAAACGCAGCCGGGCGCCGCGCAGACCGTTGATCTCAAGCCGACGGCGAATGGTCGGGAAGCCGGAGTAGCGCACCCGGCAACTCACCGGGCCGTTGTCCTCCTGCTCAATGAACACGCGGCACTCGCGGAACCAGGCCCGCGGCATGGCGTAGCGCGCCCGCCCAGCCACAATCCAAGTGTCCAGGCCGGACAGCAAGGGTATCCCCTGCGGCATCCGCAACTGCGTCGCCACCGTGGTGTCCGGACTGTACCCGGCCAGAAAGAAGCCATTGCGGTGTCGGCTGACGCAGAGCATCGGACCGGGCTGTGATGCGGCGCCCTTCTCATGCACCAGGTCCCAGCCAAAGCTCGCCAGGGCGCGACGCATGAGCGCCTCAGCCGGAAAGGCCTGGGCCGCGTCATAGGGCACAAGCAGGTGCCCGCCGACCTTCTGCGGGTCGCAGGACACCGTGCCGCGCACCCAGGCCAGCTTGCCAGCGCCTAAGTCGGCCGCCGCCATGACCACCCGTTCCGCCCCGCCGCGGCGGGCGGTTGCCAGGGCCGTGGAGACCCCGGACTCGGCCGCCGTTTCGCCCAACCCGCCGGCGCTGAACAGCCCATGGTGCCGCAGCGCCGTGGCATACTGACAGGCATCCCCGCCCGGCGGGACGGTGAGCTCAAACTCGCCTTCCAGGGGCTCCGCCAGCGCCAAGCCCAACGCCGTGCGCAGCCAGGCTCCGGCGCGCGACAACGGCCCGTAGAGCAACACCCGCGCCCCTCGCTCCACCGCGACAGCCAGCGCCACGTCCCAGGCCGAACCCGCGTCCGGCACTGGAGTCACCAGGATGGACTCCGCTAACCCCGCCGCCTCGCGCTGCACTAGCGCCGCCGCAATCCGCGTGCTCACTACCGTGTTCAGGGGCAGGCCGTAGTTGACCGCCCCGCGCATGAACCAGTCGCCGAAGAAGACCTCTTCAAGCCGCGGCGGCTCGCCGAAGGTCATGGCGTGGTACTCATCGAAGGGGTAGACCCAGAGCAACGGCCCGGCCGCATCCGGCGCCGCTTCGCGGGCCGCGAGTAGGTGCGGGATCACCTCGTTGGGAACCTGGTCCGGCAGATCACCCCAGGAGTCGTCGACGGTGAGGAGCTTGAGGTCCGTCGGCACCTGTATCCGCCCCGCCGCATCCAGACGGCTCACCGTCAACGGCAGATAAATGTCGTGCGGCTCGCGCTGGTAGCGGTCCAGCCAGGGACTGTTGAGGAACCATGGGTCGTGAATGTAGAAGCGGAACGGAAAACGCTTCCCCGGAATCTCGGCAATGTGCGACATCCAGCCGATCAGCTCCAGGCCGAAGTCGCCGTTGAGCGCAGCCCAGGGCGAATTCGGTGGCGGCAGCAGGTGCGGCACCGAGTCGTAGATTTCGCGCAAAGGCACCGCGTCCGAACTCAGGTCCATGCCGGTGGAGAGGTTCGTGCCGCGGGTCTCCAGCGGGAAGGTGGGACACTCGGCGCGGAACGTGCGCCAGAAACGCATGCTCTTCTCGCGCACCTCGGCGCCACGGTCGGCGGCAAAGCGGCGGCCGTCGAAGAGCGCCCCCTTCAACCCCCAGGTCTCAAGCCCAAAACCGAAGCCGTTGGAAAGCCAGAGGAAGTCAAAGCCCAGATCGGTGAGGAAGTGCTGCGCCTGCCGGCCCAGGAAGGCGCCGAAAGCCGTGCCCTCGGGGATGCCCTCGGGAAAGCCGGCGTAGGGTCGCCGATCCCCAGCCAGGGTCGCGTAGCAGCACACCATCGAGCCCTTGCCCATGGTGTCGCCCATGCAGATCTCGGGGTGGCGGGCGTACTTGAACGACGAGAGCGCAAATTCCGGGCCGGGATCGAAGGTTGCCCCCACCCGCACCGGCAGCCCGGTGATCTCCGTCCCGATCGCCTTGAGTCGGACCACGAGCCGTTGCAGCCAACCGTAGGTGAACTCGGGAGGGTCCGGCAGGTAGAGCCGCGGGATGTGATGGATACTGGCCCGGCTCGGGTCCTTGCCGGTAAAGGTCGTGTGCGGGTTGGCGACGCCCTGCCACTTCGACCACTCGAAGGTGGCGTCCAGGCGCCCCTGATAGTCTAGGATCTCCGAGCCGTCAGCCGCCCAGAGCATCACCGCCATGCTCTCGGCCTGCCGACTCAGCGCCAGCCACTGCGTGAACAGCCGCCGACAGACCCCATCCATCGTTGCCTCTGAAGTATCCTTAAAGGGCTTCAGGCTAAGCTCGAAGGTCACGCTGCGAAAGGCCATGGTCGGGGCTCCTGCTCAATGCCAACATAGATAGCACCCAACATACCGCCGCCCGCGCCTGAGGCCAGGCGCCTCTCCAGAAGCCCCGCTGGAGATGCGGTGGGCTCCACCGCGTATTTTTGGTGGAGATGCGGTGGGCTCCCCCGCGTCTTGGTGGAGATGCGGGGGGCCCCACCGCGTATTTTTGGTGGAGATGCGGTGGGCTCCCCCGCGTATAGGTGGAGATGCGGTGGGCTCCCCCGCGTCTTGGTGGAGATGCGGTGGGCTCCACCGCGTATTTTTGGTGGAGATGCGGTGGGCTCCACCGCGCGCGCCTGCGGCCAGGCGCCTCTCCAAGGGAATGGAGACGCGGTGGGCTCCACCGCCCGCGCCTGAGGCCAGGCGCCTCTCCAAGGGAATGGAGATGCGGTGGGCTCCACCGCGTTTTTTTGGTGGAGATGCGGTGGGCTCCACCGCGTATTTTTGGTGGAGATGCGGTGGGCCCCACCGCCCGCGCCTGCGGCCAGGCGCCTCTCCAAGGGAATGGAGATGCGGTGGGCTCCACCGCCCGCGCCTGCGGTCTGCCGCGGCGGACGCCTCTCCAGCCCTTCCGGCCTCCTTGGATTCGCGCTTCCGTGCTTTACCTTGACAGCCTGCAACCCGGACCGCCGCAGCCTTCGGGCTCCTTCTCGGACGGGTGGTGCAGAAGACTCTCTTTCCTAAGGACTCAGGTCGCCGCGCCACGGCCGTTCGAAGGAGTTGCAGCCATGTCCATTCGCCGCCTCGCGCTCTTGGCCCTCGCCCTTCTCGCGTCCACCGCCGTCCACGCCGCCGCGCCACCCCTGCCTGCCGACCTCGTCACTCAACTGGGCCTCCCGGCGAA
>CAILKC010000671.1 GCA_903834675.1 uncultured Victivallales bacterium
CTGGCCGCAGGCGCGGGCGGTGGAGCCCACCGCAGCTCCAGCGGGCAATTTGGAGAGGCGCCTGGCCTCAGGCGCGGCGGTGGAGCCCACCGCATCTCCAGCGAACCGCGGCGGGGGAGCCCACCGCATCTCCAGCGGTCTTCTGGAGAGGAGCCTGGCCGCAGGCGCGGGCGGGGGAGCCCACCGCAGCTCCACCAGACCGCGGTGGAGCCCACCGCATCTCCAGCGAACCGCGGGCGGTGGAGCCCACCGCATCTCCAGCGAACCGCAGCGGTGGAGCCCACCGCATCTCCAGCGAACCGCGGCGGTGGAGCCCACCGCAGCTCCAGCGAACCGCGGCGGTGGAGCCCACCGCATCTCCACGGTCTGCTGGAGAGGCAGTCCTATTCCGGCAGTTCCCAGCCTTGGCGATAGGGTTCGCCTTGGATGATGGCGTCGGCTTCGGGGAAGCCGATAGCCTTGAGGTTGGCTGCGTCCCAAAGGATTTTCTTGCGTGTCCGCAGGGCCAGCACCCCGAGCAGAGCCAGCTCGGTGAGGCGGCAGCCATAGGAGAACTCGGTGCCGGCGGGCGGGCCGCCCTTGCAGGCATCGATCCACTCCCGGTGGTGCCCCGGCGAACGGGGTATCGACGCCGGCGGTGGGGTGTAGCTGTCCATCAGCGCCTGCGGGAACAGCCGCGGCGTCGCCCCGAGTCCGGGACAGACCAGGATCCCGCGGTCGCCGACAAACAGCGAGCCGCGGCCCGGCATCGGCTCGGTGCTGGGCCAGCCGTCCGGCGTCGGTGGCTGCAGCCCGCCGTCGTACCAGGTTGCCCTGACGGGCACCTGGCGCCCCCGCCGTCCAAACTCGAAGTGACACATCTCGCCGTGCGGAGTCAACTCCGGGGAGGTCTGCCCGGCGGCAAAGGCCTCGACGCTGATCGGGTCGTGCAGGTTCAGGGCCCAGCAGGCGGTATCGAGGTCATGGCAGACGAAGTCGCCGCTGGCGCCCAGGCCGAAGGTCCAGAAGTCGCGCCAGCGCACCGGCACGTAGGCCGGATGGTAGGCCCGCACGGGACGGGGGCCGAGCCAGAGGTCCCAATTGAAGCCGGCCGGGACGGGCGGCGTTTCCGTCGGCACCGCGGTCATGCCCTTGTGCCAGCGCGCCGCGCCGACCCAGGCATGGGCTTCGCGGACGGGACCGATGGCGCCATCCCAGAGCCATTCGCAGGCCTGCCGCACGCCGTCACGCGCGTGGCCGAGGTTGCCCATCTGGGTGGCCACGCCCATCTCGGCAGCGACGCGCGCCATGAGCCGCGCCTCGCGCAGGTTGTGCGCCATGGGCTTCTCGCAGTAGACATGCTTGCCCTGCCGCATGGCCACCACCGACACGTAAGCGTGCAGATGGTCCGGCGTGGCACAGACGATGGCATCGATCGCGGTCTCGCGGGCGAGCATGACGCGGAAGTCCTCGTACTCGGCGCAACGGAAGCCGGGAAGGGTCGCGCCGTAGTGCTTCTCGATCTCGGCCTTCAGCGGCAGACGGCCCACGGGGCACTTGTAGAAGAAGTCGTCCTGATAGGCCTCTGCCGGGTCGGCCACGGCGATGATGCGGACATCGGGCAGCTTCATCAGCTCGGTGGCCACGCCGCGGCCCATGCCACCGGCGCCGACGATAGCGACGTTGACGGTGTCACTGGGCAGGGCCCGCGTCACCCGGACGGGTCCGGGACGGTAGGTTACGGGATCGGTGAGCAGCCGTTTCCGCCGTGCTTCTAGTGCCATGCTTGGCTCCTTGGTGTGGGGCATGAATGAGGCCGGCGTTACGCTGGTCCGTGCGCGGCGAATGTCAAGAGCCGCAGGCGCCTGCGGCTCGGTGGTGCCGTTCAGGCCGCTGCCCGGCGGCGGGCGAGGGCCAGGCCCAGGCGCCAGCAGACCCCGCCGAGCAGCGCGGCGAGGCCGAAGACAGGGCACACCCCGAGCAGCAGGCTGACCATCCCGGCGAGGGCGACGTAGGTCGCCAGGGAGCGCCGCGTGCCAGACGCCAGAGGCCAGGGACGCCACAGGCGGAGGAGGCCGAGAACCAGCACCACGGCAACCACGGCCGCACCCAGCCGCTCCAGCGCCTCGAGCAGGCCCACCGACAGCGCCCGAGCCGTGATCTGCACGCCGCCGCCGGGCGTGCTGAAACGGTAGGCCGACCAACGCCGCGGATCGAAGCTGGGGAAGTTGACCTCGAGGCTCGCCAGGCCGGGCGCGGCCCCCCCGCCAGGCAGATTGCTGAGCTTCTGCTGGTACTGGGCCGCGCGGGTCTGCTGGCCACGGCGGCCGGAGACACCCTGTTTCGCCTCGCCCAACGACCGCGGGAGACCTTGGCTGGCTAGCACATCCATCTGTACGGCTTGGGGCTCTTCGGCGGACTGCGGTTTGGCGCTGACGGCGGCAGGCACGCCCTTGCGGAGGTCGGCCTTGGCCTTCTGGTCCAGGGAACCGCCCGGCGCCCCCCCGGCGCCCCCGGCGGCCTTCTCGAGCGGGACCCCTTGGTCGGCGGCGAGGTCGTTCTGCACCAGCCAGTCGCGCTGAAAAGAGTCGGTGGGGGCTGCGGCCTTGGCCGGGTGCAGCGCCGCGACGTCCCAATTAGCGCCAGCCTCCATCACGCGGTTGCGGGCCAGGCCGGTCGTCTGGGCGCTGAAGGCCAGGTTCATCCGGCGCCGATTATCCTCCAGCGAGACCGCGGACTGCTCGGTCTCAGCACGCTGCAACTGCCTGTCGGCGTCCTGGACGAGCTGCTGCGACTGCGCCATCTGTCCTTGCAGTTCCGGGTTGGCCAGGCGGGCCTCGTCAAGCCCGAGCAACTGCTGCGATTCGACGAGTTTCAGGTTGACCTGGCGCAGGTTGCTGGCGGCACGCGCCCTCTCGAAAGCACTGCCGAACTGCAGCGTTTCCATGAGGCGTTTGGCGAGTTTGTTCTGATAGGCGAGATAGTCGCTCTCGAACTCGCCACCCTGGCGCACCCGCCGCAGGGTGCCGCCAAAACCGAACCACAGGCGCGTCTCCGGCAGCCACAACTCGACCTGGCTGCGCTCGACATTGAGGTTGAGCGTACGCACAAAGGGCAGATTCGCAGGCAGGATTGGGCCGGGAAGGCGGAGGCGACCCGCGTACTTGAGCACGACGGTGTAGTCCAGGTCGCCCGCGGCGGTCTTGACCAGCGGCACCTGGACCCGCTCCGGCGCGGCGGGATCGGGCTGGATGGGCTTGGCCAGGTCGGCGCCGACCCGCACGGTCCAGAGTACCGCGTCGGCGGGCATCTGCAGGTCGAGGAACTGCTCGGTGCGGTTATCCACCTGGTAGGTCTGTGAGGCGCGGTAGGCACCGCTGTCATCGACCAGCATCAGGGTCGCCGCCAAGCCGATGCGGGCACCCGCGGTTTCGACCGCCACGCGGGGCTTGGTGCGGAACGTCGCCCGCGGCGCGGCGGCGCCGGACTTGACCACGAACGCCTGGGTCGAGCCGCCCTGGAATAGCGCCGAAACCAAGCCCCAATCCTTCTGTTGCGGCGTCAGCACCTCGAAATCGCTGCCGGGGTCCACCAGCACCTCGTCGCGCCCGGCGCTCTCGACGGCCAGGCATTGGCGGTCGGTGCGGCCCGTGTCGACGCTGGGCAGAGTGATCTCCTGTTCCTGCTCGGTGAGCAGCCGGTCATGCTCGATGAGCACTCGCACCTCGCCGGTGACCTGATCCTGCAACTCAAGCACGACGGCGACAGCCTCGGCGTCCGGCCCTGGAGTCACGATCTTCTGGCGCAGATGCGGCACGGTAATGCGCGCCTGTTCGAGGCGCTTGGGAAGACGGAAGCGGAACTCTTGCACGGCCGCCTTGTAGACCACGAAATAGAGCAGCGTGGTCTCCTCGATGGCCCGGTCGGTGACGCGCACGTTGGTGACGGTGTGACAGCGCACGCCCGGCGCCAGTGGCTGCAGGGCGATCTGGCCGGCCTGCGCCGCCTGGGTGGTGCTGAGCGCCAGGCGAGTCAGCGGGCGCTGCGCTTCCGTCATCCAGTCCAGAACGCGGCGCAGGTGTACGCTCTCGAGGCCGACGAGCTGGCGCGGGACGAGCTCGTACAGGGGATCGGCCTGGACCGCGATGCAGCCCTCCTGACGGCCGCTGTCGAGCACCCACAGGCGCGGCACCGGCACCTCCTGCACCAGCCCTGGCGCGCCCAGCCGGCCAGCCAGCACCATGGGCACCTCACCCAGCAGCCCGTTGGCCAGGTAGACGGTGACCACCTGCACGGCGCCGACCTTGGCGATGCCCCACTCGAAGAGGCCGGGAGCGCTGACCCGATCCAGCTCCAGGTCGGCCGGGACCTCGATGCGGACCCGGTGCAGAGGCCGCTGCTGGACGGTGAGCAAGAGGCGACTCTCGAGGCGCCGCTCGCGCTCGGCGAGGCGCAGGATGGTCTGCACGTTGGCGGTCACCTCAGGCTGGGCCGCCGCGAGCACAAGCTTGAGCACGAAGGGCGTCTGCACGAACTCGTAGGCCTGATAGGAGGTTGTTCCCAGCGGGCTGTCGCGCACGGTCAAAGCCGCGTCGGCCAACAGGTCGATGCGCCGCAGTCCGGTCGGCTCAGCGCGGCGCACGGTCAGGGCCGGACTGTGCCGGACCAACATCTGTCCGGTATGCCGGATGGCGCCGACCACGCCCAGCACGGGGGCCTCGATAGCGACTTCGCCCGAGCCCCCGCTGGCGCTCTGCCGCCAGGCCTGCACGGTGAAGGACTCGCGGTTCCGCGCCTGCTTCAGCAGGTTGATGTCCAGACGTTGTGAGGCGCCGTCCTGACGGACTTCCCAGCCGCGTACGTTCGTCCCCTCGACGCGCTCGACCTGGTAGCCAGGGGGCAGGTCCACGGTGAAGAGCTCGCGGTCGCCATGCCGGAAGGCCAGGTCCATGGCCCAGGCCGTCTGCAGCCGGTCGTCGAGAATATCGAAGATGGCCTTCGAAACGACGGTCAGCGAACGGTCGGCCTGGCCCTCGCTGACGCGCGGCCGCCACTGGACCTGAAGCGCGCCGTCGGTCGGCAGGCTGGTGCGGAGGACCTCGCCGGCGGCGGTATCATCGTACACCCGACGGTCGGCGGGGTTGCCGAGCCGCACCTCGGCGCCGACCGCAGAGACGGTAAGATCAAGCGTAGCGGCCGGGGCGGCAGGCAGGATGGCCGCAGCCACCCGCCAGCCGCCCTCCCGGGTCAGCCGCACTTGTGCCGTGAGCTCGAGCCGATGCCGCCCGCGCCCCTTGACCGCCAGCGAAACCAGGCTCGCTGGCGCCGCGGTCGACACCGCGGTCGACGCCGCGGCCTGGGGCCCGCCCGGCGCGGTCCCCGTCACCGCCGCCTGAACGATTCGCAACCGGGCCGCCTGGCCATCGAGCCGGGCGCGCGAAAGCACCGCCCCCGCCAGCGGAAAGGTCACCTCCACGAAGTCGGCGCTGAAGACCTCCACCTCGATCCAGCCGTCGAGTTCGAGGACGTCGCCGCTGCCGAGGCTGCCACTCAGAGCCATCCCGGCCAGCGCAAAGGGCACCGGGGGCGGGGTCCGGTCCGGATCGGGGAAGGCCGCCTGCCAGAGCGCCGCGAAGGCGTCGCGCGGCACCAGCACGAGGTCACCCACTTGCCCCGAGAGGCCGGGCGCGTAGGGAACGACGATGACGTCTTTGGGCACGGCAACCGGCTCCCCGAGCGGGATGCCCTGGATGATCACAGTCTGAGTCGGCGCCGGCCGCTCGGCCGCGGCTTCAGCGCCCCGGGCCCGCCCGCTGAGCGCCGCAAGCACAGCCAGCAGCAGGCCGAGCAGCGGCAGCGCCTGGCGCGGCAGCCCGGCAGCTGGCCTGCAGGAGACGAGCCCAGCCAGCAGATAGTAGGGCAGCAACAGACAGGCGCCATAGAAGGCGGCATTGAACACCGTGGGGAAGGCGACCAGGCCCGGCAGGGCCGGCAGCACTGTCGCCGCGCCCAGCACCGCCGCCACGTATGCGGCTTTGGCACGGGGTCCGCGGCGGGTCAACCCCGCCCCGGCGACGAGGACGCCCAGGCCGACCGCCCAGGCCAGGGCCGAGAGCCGGGCCTCACTGACGGTGAGCAGACGCAGTGACGGCGCCTCGCCGAGGCTACGAAACCGCAGGCTTCTGCCCTCGGCGACCAGGTTGATGGTGAGGCTGCGGGCGCCTTCCACCGCCCAACCGGCAACCCGAGCCGGCGGCGGACTGGCCGGCGTCCGCACGACCTCAGACGCAGCGTCCTTTCTGACTTTCCCCGCACTGCGCTCGAGGCCCTCGTTCTGGTTGGCGTCAAGCGCGGCGGTCGACAGGGTGGCGGACGCCGGCGCCGCGGGGGCATTCTGGGGCGCCGCCTTACCCTCCATCGCGTAAACGTCGGCTTTACGCGGCCCGTCGGCCAATTCCTCTTTGGCCGAGACCAGATTGCGGCTCGAAAGCCGGGCGACCTGTCGAGCCGAGCCGAGAGCCGCCAGGCAGCCACCCACGAGGCCACGCTCGAAACGGACCCCGCCGCTGCCACGCCAGAGTCCCCGAAATAGGCTCACGGCGGCGAGGCCCGGACCGGCGGCATCTTCGGCGACGACCGTGCCCGAGCTCTGCAAGACGGCGACATCGGTGGGCAGGTGGACCCGCCAGAGCAGGTCCGTCGAGGGCACCTCGGCCCCCACCCCGCCCTCGGCATCATGGAAAATCAGTCGCGGCGCGGTCAAGCGTACGCGGCCCAGAGCGCCCAACGGCGGAATGGCGGTCTCGTAGAGCAACTGCAGTTCGCGGGTGGTGGCGGTCTGACTGGCGGGCAGGTCCAGGAGGATGCGCTCCTGATCCTGTTGCGGGCGGGCGGGGCTGCCATCCACGGTGACCGACCAGAGCTGGGTATCGCGCGGCAACTCGATGTCCACGTACAGTGCCTTGGTGCGCAGAACAAAGCTGGCCTGGGACTGAGCCGTACCCTGGGCCGACAGGACCGTGGTCATCTGGGCCTGCTGGATGATGGCCGGTGGCAGGGCGCAGCCACGCGGGCGCACCACGGTCAACTTCACCGGCGGCGGCTCCCCGATGAAGCCATAGGCCCCCAGCAGGCGCGGGCCGGGCTGGTACTGCGCCTCAACCAGTTCTCCGATGTCGACCTTACGGGGCGGCTGGGGCAGGCGCACGTCCAATTCGGGGTTGCCTTCCACCGCCAGGAAGCCAGACTGGTAGGCCACGCCGGCGGCGCGGACAATGGGCAGGTTGACCTCCGCCTGCGCGCCCTCGTCAAAGCGCATCTGGAAGTCGATGGCGAGCTTGCGCAGGCCACCGGCAGGCTGCGCCAGTTCGATTAGCCAGCGCCGCTCGGAGCCGGCCTCCTCGTGGGTGAATTCCTTGATCACGGTATCGCCCAGACCGACGATCGAGAGCGCGACCGGAGTGCTGGCCGGTAGCAGCAGTTCGAGGCGGTTGGCGCGCGCCTCGGCGACGTCATAGACCACCTCAGCGTGGCAGACCAAGGCCTCCGCTTCAACGCGGAAGAAGGAGAAGGTCTCGGCAGTCAGTCGGGGATCGATGCGGGAAACGGTCAGGGTGGCGGCGTAGGGCGGCGAATCATAGCGGTAGGCCAAGGTGGTGTCGATCCCAGCCAGGCCGTATTGGGCCTTCTCGTTCTCGTTCAGTGGCGTCAGACCTTTCAGGGTATCCGGCAGCACGCGCAAGTCCTCGCTGGCGTTGGCGGCGACGGCGCCGCTGTCACGGGTGGCGTCGCGGACGGTGAACAGCGGGAAGACGACCGACCGCGTCAGCCACGGTTCGAGCCAGCCCCGGGGCACATGCACGGCCTCAAAGACGACCGTCCGCGGTTCGCCGGGAGGGCAGCCTTTGGGGAAGCGTACCAGCAACCGGCCAGGCTGCCCGGGAGCGCCGTAGCGCTCGAAGGCCAGGGGCGTCCCCGCGGCATCGTTGACCCGGGTCACATCCCAGTCGGCCGGGCCCTCGACCTCGAGGCTGAAGAGCTTTTCGTTCTCGGCCAGCAGGGCAAAGCCGCCGCGGACGGTCAGACCGCTTCTGGCCACGGTCAGGAGCAGGTTGCTGGTGACCCGGCGCCCGGCGGGGGGGGCCGCGAAACGGCCAGCGAGAGCAAAGTCGGTCGAGGGGGCGTAGTAGGCGATGGCGGCGCGCAGGGGCGGTCGGCCGGGGTCATCGAGACGGGCCGTCGCGGGCAGCGCTTGCAGGATGACGGCGCTGTCGATGGGGATGCCGGCCTGGGCGACCAGCTCCTCGATCTGCAGGCGGCGGTCGAGCAGGACGCCAACGACGGCCACGTGGCCCGCTACCTCGAGCGGCTCCAGCCGGGGCAGACGCCACGCCTCCAGGTCCGGCTGCGCTCGCAGGGCCGAGATGCCCAGCACCACGACCCCCGTCGTCTCCTCGCGCAGGAACACCTCGAGCTGCGAACCGCCGCTGCCCGCGCTGACGGCCCAGCGTGAGAGCAGCGGCGACTGCACCTCGGTGACCTCAAAACCAGCCGGCAACTGGAAGCGGAATTCGTCGACCGCGCGGTGCAGGATGTCCAGAGCGATGGTGGCGTGGAGCCGTTCGTAGGCCTGGGTCAATTCGTCGATGAAAACGCTGCGGGCCACAACCACGCGGTCCTTCCGTTTGAGGCGACTGTTCAGGCTCATGACCAGGGTGAGGCGCTCGGTTGAAGGCACGAGTTCGAAGCGTGTTTCTCCGGCCGTCGCCTCGACCGAGCGCGACGCGACCGCGGCGCCGCTGCGCAATTCGACGTCGCCAGACACCGCAAGGGTAATACGGGTACCGGGCGGCATGGGCAGGGCGATGTCCAGGACCTGGCGAGCGGCACTGGTCTGCAACGGCGCCACGGCCTCGAGCGCGAGGGTGTGGTCGGCTTTACCCTCGACGAACAGGCAGAGCCGGCCATCCGCCAGGCGGCCGATGGCGGCCGGACGGCCATCGAGGTCGGCCCGGCGCAACCCGAGCCCGGAAAAGCTCAGGGGAATGCCATGCACGCCGTCGGCCAGCACGCTGATCTTGAGTGTACCCGTGATGACGGCGCGGTCCGGCGCCACGGCGAGGTGGTAGCTGGCGGCCACGGGCAGGGCTGCGACCTGCGGGGCCTGCTCGGCACGCTTCCGCGCCTTGGCCTGCAGCTCCTCGAACTCGGCGCGGGGCAGCAGGACCCGGTCCGACTCCTTCTCAAAGAGGATCGGGAGAGCGTCGAAGGGGACCCGTATTTCGCGCGCCGTGGGTAGCTCCTGGCCGGTCACAGCCGGGAGGACGGCCAGGAGGACGGCCAGGATAGCGAGCCGCGGCCACTCCGCTCCCCTGGAGAGGCGCCCGCCAGCGGGCGCGACGGCAGAGGCCTGCCGCATCTCTACTGTTTTCTGGAGAGGCGCCTGGCCGCAGGCGCGACGGCAGAGGCCTGCCGCATCTCCACTGTTTTCTGGAGAGGCGCCTGGCCGCAGGCGCGGGTGGCAGAGGCCTGCCGCATCTCCACTGTTTTCTGGAGAGGCGCCTGGCCGCAGGCGCGGGCGACAGAGGCCTGCCGCATCTCCACTGTTTTCTGGAGAGGCGCCTGGCCGCAGGCGCGGGCGGCAGAGGCCTGCCGCATCTCCACTGTTTTCTGGAGAGGCGCCTGGCCGCAGGCGCGGGCGGCAGAGGCC
>CAILKC010000672.1 GCA_903834675.1 uncultured Victivallales bacterium
CAATCTGCAGACGGGAACCGGATAGCACTGCCGTTGCGGCCCCGTCCACACCGAGCCGGATGGCTCTGTGCCGCTGTATGGTCAAGCCGGGAGGCTGCCAGCATCCTGTAACACAAACGCCAGAGGTTTGCGGAAACCTCTGGCGTTTGTGTAGTTACAAATATTGGCGGAGAGGGAGGGATTCGAACCCTCGGTACGGGTTTACCCCGTACGACGGTTTAGCAAACCGGGACGACCCACGGCACACTTTTGCATAGTCTTGCAAATAGGTTACTTGCAGAACTTGATCTTTGCAGCGTTTTGCACCATTCTGCCCGGTTTAGCCTCAGGTAGTTGGCACTACACCGACACTACATCACGGGCTCTTATCCGGTCAGGCAGATGCGAACACCTGCCCCGGATCAGCTGCAATCGCATCGCACGGATTCCTCCTCAACCCACAGCAGGACGCCGTGCCCTTTCTCCGCTCTTGGCCTTGCCTGACCCGAAGTCCTTGTCCCCCGGCAGCAGAACGCCGTGCCCCGGCTCCACCTTGATCGTCACCACCAGGCTGCGGCTCTTCTGCCACGCCTCCTGGATGGCTGCCCTCACCTGCTTCTCATGTCCTTCATCGTCGTCGGTCATGCGCACGACGTATCCACTCGCGACATGGGCAAGGGCATCCAGAAGCCGGGTCTCGATGTTGCGGAAATCTGACCCGATCTTGTATCCCGCAGCTTCCGGGCCGGTCCCGAGAACCTTCTCCTGAAGCTCGAGACGCGACCAGGTTCCGCCGTCGGGCTTCTTCGAGGCCAGGGCCACCATAACCTGGACCTGCTTGTTCTGCTGCTGCCCTCGCCGGGCCAGAGAGCTCTTCCCCACGCTCAACTTCTTGCTGCTCCGCTCGATGAACGGCCCCCTCCACTGCGGGTCCGAAGCGCTTGATATCCGCAGCCCCCTCCGCCTCGACTGTGACCACCAGATCCTTCAGAGCAAAGCGGCGCTCTCCGTCGGGCGAACCCGGCCGCGGCGTCGCCCGATCACAGGGCTCGGCGGCGGATTCCAGACCGGGGACATGCACTTGCCAGTGATCGGCTGCCTCGCGGACCAGCGCCAGGACCGCCTCGTCCGGGAAGCCCGCCGGGACTACGGTGACGAATCCTTGGTCCATGCGCTTCGCGAAGGCAAGAGCAGCGCCGTTGACATCGTGCGCGAGTATGGTGATGTCCGCGTTGCGGCCCCAGTTCCAGGAGTTCGCATTCAGGTCGGTGTACGTCTCCCGGAACTCAGCGGGATCGACGAGCAGCCCGAGACGGCGGGAGAGGTGCATCGAGGATGCGCCAGAAACCCATCTCATGGGCTCGATGAGTATGTGACCCTCAAGCCCGCGAAACGCGTTACACAGACTCTCGACAAGGCGACCGGCGGGACTTCTCGCGTAGGGATCAAGCTCGGCCAGTGCACTGGCCGTGACGGCGCGAAGGTAGGCACCGGGGTCCACGCTGGCACCCCCACGGTGTGCAAGCGATGGCCACTGCGCCGCCACCCGACTGGGCCAGGTGGGAGATGACTTGGAGGATTCTGCGAGCCATTCCGCAGACCGTTGGAGGTGCTGATGCAGAGCATCCCATAGGTAACACGACGCGAGGCGAGCGGGCAACTCCGCCAGGAAGGGCTGCATCAACTGGTTGCGTGCAGCTTCGATCCCATCGCCGAAGGTGCTCGCGATGGTCTCCTGGGTGCCGGTCAGATCATACCCGAACCCAAACGCCAGGAAGGGCTGCATCGCCGTCTCGAGCAAGCGACTGAGCTGGACCACCATGTCACGGATCAACTGGAGCTCGCCTGGTGGGATATGGCGGGGTAGCGCATCTGGATCGGGAGGCGCCGGCAAGATGTCCGCAAGGAGCCCGCACGCGCCTCGGAACGCACAGCAGTCAGTGACGGCGGCTTCCTGCGTCATCGCCGGCTGCGTCGATCCCCAGACCACCGCGTCGACGTCGGGCAGACCCCCGACAGCCATCGGGCTGTCGCAGATGGACACGGTGTCCTGCCGCCACCCCAACGGTGCCACTCGCTCCCACCACATCTCATCTCCACTGCCGTTCAGCGCCGAGCAACCGCTTGGGTGGTCTAGAACAGGCGACAGCACACTGACAGCCAGCGAGAGCGTCCATGGTTGCTTGGGGTTGACCCTGAAAACTGGAAAGTGGTTCCCTTGCCGCACGGGTTGCAGCAGATCTTGCCTTCGCTGGATCCAGTCCCCGTCTACGCACGGAAACGGATACCAGGGAATGAGCCTGTAGACCTCGGCAAGACGCTCGCTGCCGAGCCAGCCGGATACGCCTGGAAGGCTCTTTGCGGCAGTAACCACGCCGCAGTCCCCAAGGTCGTTGGCAGGTTCCCAGTACCTGGCTTCACGCCGCAACTGGTGGACATGCAGTGCACCGTCCACCTTTACATCCTGGATCGTCCCCGCCATCCGTCCTCCTATGTCACCACAGAGTCTGCCCCGAATCGACGATCCGACTCCGTGTCTGCGTCCAGGCGAACATACTCGCAGTGCCCAGGCGCGTCTACTTGCCCGGACAGTAGAGGCGGGGCTCCCCAGCAGCCGGACTGCCCGTCTCAGCACCGTCATTAGCTGACGGTCCCCTGGCTTTGCAGCACCAAGGCCCTGTCACGGGCAACTCCATCCGTCTTCCCCGCCCGTAAACCCCCCACCCGCGCCAGCACACATTTCCGACCGGTTCCGGGTGAACGTGTGCTATTCCACGGCCGAGACAGACCGGCTCGCGGCGCACTCCACGACAGCAATCCGCTATTGACGCGGGCTGCATGGTCCTGCTATTCCCTGGTGATTTCCATGCCGCCGGCATTGCCCGCCGCAGAGGGTCGTTTCCGGCGTCGATAAAGCAGCAACTTCCTCAGAAACGGGACATTCTGGCAGCGGCCCCAACCCCTTCCCTACGGGAAGGGGTTGTCCCTGACCCCTTGAAGCTGACCCGGCCATTTCTGGACCCTATACGCGCGCGTGTGCTCGCGCGCGAGGACCGGGGAACTGCCGGCTGGCGGATTCCAGACGCCAGGTGACGATTGCCACGCCCCGGCGACTTCCACGCCCGCTCCGGCGTAGCGGCGGAGTCACGGATAGCCGTTGGCGACCCCAAGGTGGTAACCGCTACCACCCCATAGGCCCGTTTCCTGCCTGAAACGACACTCTGACGCCACGACACCGCGGCCTGTGCGTGCGTGCGCAGTTCACCCACGACTCCCGACCTCTGCGAACCGTCCCCGAGCCTGAAGTCGTGCCCTTTCGTGAGGCATAATCACCTGAGCCGGCCCATTACCACGGCCACGCGTCGTTTCCAGCCTCGAAAAGCCCGAAAGGAGTCACCCATGCGCCCTGACTCGACCCGTGACGGTCCCTGCCTGCTGCCCGACTACCGCGCTGTGATGGAAGCCTTCGCCAACTACGTCTCGACCCAGCGGCCCCTGCTGCAGTCGCCCGAGGACATCGCACGCCTGATGCGGCCGATCTTGACCCCCTGTGAGCAGGAGCAAATGCATGCCCTGCTCCTCGATGCCAAGAATGGCCTGATCGCGGATGCTCCTCTGACGACGGGCCTGGCTGACCGGACCCAGATTCATCCACGTGAGGCGTTCCGCGAGGCGATCCGCGTCTCGTGTTCCAGACTCATCCTGGTCCATCACTTATGTGCAGCTGCACATAAATTGTGTTGGGGGTATCCATTTAACCGGAGTAGTGGTACCTTGGGAGAATGGATGCCCCTCGTGCTGGCGTGCACTACCCGAGGTCGTTGGGCGAGTTCCAGGCGTGGTTCCGGACTGATGCGGACTGCCTGGACTACCTGGAATGGCTGCGGTGGCCGGGTGGTTTCGTTTGCCCGGGCTGTGGCCAGTGCGGGGGCTGGCGGCTTGGCGACGGACGCTTCATGTGCTCCGCGTGCGGCGCGCGACCGTCGGTGACGGCGGGCACGGTCTTCGACCGGACGCGCACGCCGTTGACCGTGTGGTTCACAGTCTGCTGGCAGTTCGCCACTGACAAGGAAGGAGTCTCGGCCCTGAGCCTGAAGCGAGTACTGGAGATCGGCTCCTACCAGACCGCGTGGGCGATGCTGCACCGGCTGCGGTCGGTGCTGGTGCGTCCGGGTCGAGACCGACTGGCTGGGACGGTAGAGGTGGATGAGACTTACATCGGCGGTGAGGAGCCTGAGTTGCCTGGCGGCCGGGCACGGGGGAAGAAGGTTCTCGCCGCCATCGCGGTGGAAGTCGCGAAGCCCAGAGGGTTCGGCCGGTGCAGGATCGTGCCGGTTGCTGACGCATCGTCTGCCTCGTTGCACCCCTTTGTGACGGACCACGTTGAGCCGGGCGCGAGAGTCATCACCGACGGCTGGATGGGCTACCGCGGGCTGGCGAAGCTCGGGTACATCCACGAGCCGCGCAGCCAGCGCGCGGCCCGTGCGTCCGGCGAGGACCCCAGTCAGTTGCTGCGTGGCCCGCACAGGGTCGCCTCACTGGCCAAGCGTTGGCTGCTGGGAACTCACCATGGTTCTGTGGACGACGCGCATCTGAGCAGCTACCTCAACGAGTTCGTGTTCCGCTTCAACCGGCGTCGTTCCCACAGTCGTGGAATGCTATTCTACCGCGTTCTCGAGCTGGCCGTTGCCCACGCCCCGGTCCGCTACCAAGACCTCATCGTGCAGAGGCGACACCGGCCAACTCCCCCCGTGCCACCGAAGACCCACGGGCACCCGCCCAGCCTGGAGCGTCCACGAGCCGAGCACCCCTGGAGGAGGCCAGACGCTAACTCCGGTTAAATGGATACCCCCAAATTGTGTTATGTGAGGCAGCGAGTTATGTGAAGACGCCGCTGCGTGGTGAGGTGTGGCGGCTGACGCTGAACGGTCAGGAGAGGCGGGACCGCCAGTTGGCGGCCCCGCCATACTTCACATAATCAGAGACGTGCAAGCCACTCGAGCAGGTCTGGATCACGTCGCCACGAAGGGCCTGTGCTCTCCGTCTTTGGGAGCAGTCCCTCACACGACTGTAGCGTTTTGCGCTTCATCTCCAGGTCGATCTCGACGTAGCCGTGCGTAGTCTCGATGGACGCGTGGCCCAGCCAGGAGCGGATCATGTTGAGTTCCACTCCCGACTGCAGCAGGTGCATCGCCGTTGTGTGCCGGATCGTGTGCGGGGTGATCGTGCGGGTCGTCAGCGATGGACAACGCTCTGCGGCAGCGGCGACGCGGCGGTCGATGATGCAACGCAGGCCGAAACGGGTAAGCCTGGCGCCCTTGCTGTTCACGAACAGCGGCACAGCATCCAAAGGCCGCACGGCGCGTTCGTCCAGGTAGGACCTCATTGCCTGAATCGTCTCCTTCCATAGAGGGCAAGTCCGCTCCCTGTGCCCCTTGCCCTGTATACGCACAGACCACGGGCGGCTGAAGCGGACATGGTTGGCGTCCAGGTCTACGAGTTCTTGAGCTCGCATGCCAGTGTTGTAGAGCAAGCGTAACAGCGCGTCGTCTCGCCGCCCCAGTGCTTTCCGGCGATCGATGTTCTCGAAGACGCTCAGCACCTCTTCACGTTCCAGGTACTCGGGGACGCGGTGTGCATACCGTTTGAAGGGCACTGCCAGTACGGTCTGGCAATGCGCGATGCACCGTGGTTCCAACGAGGCGAGGTACCGGAAGAAGGAATGGATGGCCGCCAGTCGGCTGTTCCGTGTACGAACCGTGTTGTGCCTGGCAGTCTCGAGGTGCTCCAGAAAACGTCGAACCAAGTCGGCGGTCAGGTCGTCGACATGGAGTCTGGTGCAGGGCTTCCGGCAACGTTCTGTGGCGAACGTCAGGAACAGTTTCAGCCCGTCGCGGTATGCGAGCACGGTGTGCCCGCTTAGGCCACGCTGCGAGACGAGATGGTGTTCGAAGAAGCCGCGTATCGGTCCGGCAAGGTCAGTCTCTGGGGCCATCGTTACTGCCCTCCTCTCGTCTGAAGGGCGGTATGGCGAAGTGACTGTGGAACCGTCGGTTCGCCTGGTCCATCAGTTCGGCCGTCGCATGCAGGTATATCTCGGTACCTGTAACTGTCACGTGTCCCATGTAGGTCGAGAGCAGAGGCAGTTTGGCCCAGATTTCGTCGCCTGTCTGGTACCAGGCAAGCAGACGATTCACGGCGAAGGTATGCCGCAGATCATGCACTCGTGGTCCCCTCTGTCCCTTCGGGCCGCGCAGCCCGAGGTCCCGCAGGATCTCCAGGAAAACGCTGCAAACGCGGGGATGCCCGTAGGGGCGTCCCTCCGGGTTCACGAACACGGGAGCCGCGGGGTCGGCAGCAAAGCCTGCCTTTCTGCGACGACGCAGGAAGGCAGCCAGGTGGCGTGAGGCCGAAGGGGAAAGCGGGACGTAGCGGGACTTCTTGAACTTGCTCTCCCGGATCAACAGCAGTCCCTTCCTGAGATCCACGTCGGCGAGTGTCAGCTTCAGCGCCTCGCCGATCCGCACCCCCGTGGAAACCAGCAGCCCCACCAGTGTGCAGATCACGGCCGGCCGCAGACTTCCGCGTGGCCCGATGCCTTTGGTGGCCGCCATGATCCCCTGTATCTCCTCGGACGAGTAGATGTGGGGCGCGAGACGGGTTCGTGGCGGGAAGAAACTCCGGTGGATGAGGCAGGTACGTGGGTCGAAGTGGTGCAGGTACAGACAGAAGCCCCGCAGAACCGACATGCGGTTCCGCCGCGTGTTCACGCTGAGGTGCGCCGTGCTGTCCACGTAGCGTGCTGCAACTTCACGGGTAATGGTTCCCCCTGGCTTCAGGTCGCTCATCAGAAAGCGATCCAGTGCGGAGAGCAGCTTCCGGTCGGAGCGGCCTTGCCGGCCAGAGGCCAGGCGGATGTCCATGAACGCTTGCAGGTGCAAGGCGAGTGGGCTGCGGAAGAAGCAGGTTCCCATGGTGTTATCTCTCCTCCGGCCAGGGCATGGCCACGTGCCGCAGCGCTTTGAGATCCGCCTTCGCGTAGATGAAGGTCGTGTTCAGGTAGCGGTGGCCGAGAACGTCAGCGATGGCCTTGATCGAGGAATCGTGTGCCAGAGCTCGGATGGCCCACGAATGACGGAGTGTGCTTGCCCCGCGGCCGGGGAGTGACACTCCGGCCCTCTTCATGTACACACGGGTCATCTGGGAGATCCCGAGGCCGTTGAGCGGGTGGATCGGCGCTTTCGTGGTCAGGAAGACTTCCCTGAACGGGCTATCCGGTCGGTGACGCAGGTACCCCAGGACGGCCTCCCCAACTGCATCAAGCAGGGGAAGAACGGCCTCTTTGCCTCCCTTCTGGGCACGGATGCGGATCGTCGAACTCCGCCAGCGGATATCCTCCAGTTGCAGTGCCGCGACCGATACGCTTCGAAGGCCGTAGCCCATCATCAGCAGCACGATGGCATAGTCCTTGGCCCCTTTGGGCGTGTCTCTTGGAATCGTGGCAAGCACACGTTCCAGGTCCGAATCCTCCATTCCTCTCGGTAGAGACGCCTGTCGATAGGACCGAACCGAGGGGATCAGCCCTGAGAGGTCGGTGGTTGTGTGTCCGTCCCGGGCGCAGAACCGCAGGAACTTGCGCAACGCGGTGGCATGACTCTTCAGGTTCTCCGGGCTCTGCGCGATGTGCACCTTCACATACTGCGCCAGGGCATCTGGATTGAGGAAGTCGTTGGGCTTGCCTGTCTTCCCTTTCCTAGAACCTTCGAGGAACGCCACGACCATCCTTCGGATGTTGCCCACCGTCTGCTCGGCCAGCTCACACTCGTCGTGCAGGTACTTCACGAAGAGACCGAGAACGTGGCTGTACCACGAGTGGGGTTCCGGCTTCGGCTTTGGCCGGTCCAGGATCCCTTCCCCGACCAGGTACGCCTGCAATCGTTTCAGGGAACACCGAACGTCGCTCCGCGGATGGTAGTTCGTGCTTGTTGTCCGGACGTCTGCCAGGCGGTCGTCCAGGAAGGACTCCAACTGCGCCTCAGAGATGCCACTGCACGTGGCCACGCCGTTCCGCACCAGCCAGTCGTTGAACTGGCAGCTCCTCGCGAGGATCGCCTTGCCTGCGGCCGAGCTGTATCCCGCTTGCTTGAGATAGGCCGCAAAGCCATCGAGGTACGGCCCCAGCGGTCCGCGTCGGAAGTCCAACAGTGTCCGTCGATCTCTGTACCAGAACTCCAGCATGATACGATCTCCTTTCGCTAGGGAACCCAGGGCGGGAGACCGTACCATCAAGGGAAGTTATGTGCAGCGTTCTGGTGCGTAGACGGGATAACCGAGGGAGACCCAGACCATTCACTTCACATAACTCGCTGCCTCACATAACACCACCACCCTTCCGGCGACCCCACGCCCAGTGCCATGGACATCGCCGCCACCCGGCAACTCGTCGATGCCGGGAAGATCGTCGGCATCGAGGTGCTGGACCATGTGGTTCTGGGCACGCGTACCGCGTCCAGGACGCGCGACTGGGTGAGTTTCCGCCAGGAAAACCTCATGTAGACGCCGCCCCCGCCCTCGCAGACCCGTCCCCGCCCGCCTCACCTGCCTGCATGCCTTCCCCATCACGAAAGGAGTACCTCAGCCATGCCCCGGTTCAGAGCTGTCGTCGTCACCGCTGCCGCCGCAGCGGTCCTGCTTGCCGTGTGGATGTCCCTGCCGGGCTGCGATACGCGCGAGCGGCGCCAGACGCAGCAGATCGAGAAGGAGCGCCAGGAGCGCCGGACGGCCGAGTCCCAGGCGCGGTTCTGGCAGGTTACCGCTGTCGCCCTCAGCGGCGCTGTGGTGCTGACCCTGATCGTCGGCGCCGCCATCGGCTCGCGCGCCCGCCACGATGCCGGCAGGAGTCGCCCCCATGACCCGCAGGAGTGACCGCCCGCAACTGCCGGGCGGCAGTACCGAACCGCCGCAGGTCGATCCGGAACTCGAGACCCTGAGCGCCCCGGAGCGTGCAGCCGAGGCGCTGCGCTACTTCCTGCTGCGGGCCGAGCACCAGATCTCTCCGGACGGCAGGCTGCGCCGGTGGCTGCGGCTGATCCTGCGTCTCGGAGCCTTCGTTGCCATCCCCGCGCTCATCCTGCTCCCCCTGGCGCTGCTCGTGCTCGCCGGGGTCGAGGCCTGCGTCCGGCTGCTGCAGGAGATCATGGTACATGCCGTGCTTGGCGGTATGGTCATCGGCCTCATCCTGCTGGCGATGCTGGTCGTGCTCCGGCTCTTCGGCTGCCGCAGCGGCCGGCTATAGACCGGCATCCGGCCCATTCCCCCCGCGTCTTCCACGCCATCCCGCCTCACCCTTTACCCCTACCCAAGGAGATCGACCCATGCAGCTCACGCTCTCGCAGTCCCACCTGAACCGTCTGACGCGCGGCTTTGCCAAGGTCATTGCGGCGCGCGGCTCGACCATGCCCGTCCTGGATCATGTGCGGTTCCGCCGCACCGGCGACCACGATGCCGAGGTCACCGCCACCAACCTGGACGAAACCCTGACCCTGGCACTCCCCGGCACCGCCACGGCCGACATCGGCCCCGATGTGTTCCTCTGCCCCATCGACGAACTGCGCCGCCTGGCCAAGGATATGGGCCGGGGCGATGCGGCGATGCTCGCAGCGCTGCCCGGCGAACCCCCAA
>CAILKC010000673.1 GCA_903834675.1 uncultured Victivallales bacterium
CGGGGGGGACTCGGACACTGCGTCCCCCCTCGTCTATCGACCCACCACGGCGGGCAGGCCCTCGACCCTCTGCGGTTCTTAGACAAGCGAACCCCTACGGAGCTGACTTGCGCCCAACTCGGCCCCTTCGCCTTGATCACCCAACCACGCTACGCTATTTTCGTCGCAGCGAGCAGAAAGCAGGTCATTATCTCAGGAAAGAGAACCGCTGCAATGCACGCACACGAGCGAAGCCGTCGTCTGCAGAACACATTCGGGACCACCTTCCGCGTCCTGGCCCTGACAGTGGTCGCTGCCATGGTAGGACGTCCCTTCCTGGCCGAAGCAGAAGTCGCCGAGCTTACGGGACTTGTGCCTGGAACGAGCGACTACGAGTTGATCTACAAACTCAACCCTCTCGACTACGGCTCAAAGGGTTATCAGGTTGATAACGGGGACCGCTATTCCGGGACTCTGAAGAGAGTCGGGTACCTGCTCAAGCTGACCGACAAGCAGGGAGACATGACCTGGGTCTTCGTTTCCATGGACCCCTTCTCGCAGGATCTCAATGAGGTCGGAGTCCCCAATGCCGGGTCCGGCGTTGTCCAGACGTATGTGAACAATCTCGAAGTAACCGGGGACTCTCCGGCAGTGAAGAACGGGACGTTCGAGAAGGGCAACATCGAGTTCTGGCCGAACAACTACGGCGGAACGAACGTCCAGGAGATTCCCGGAGCAACAGACGATTTCGACTTCGGGGATGCCGCCGCCGATCCCGTCAACGGCTACGGCTCCATGCAGGTGCATAACTACCTGGAGAAGCAGACCGTCATGGCCTTCAACCGACTCCATTCGGACACGACCTGCGACCTCGGAATGGGGAACAACACCACGAAGGAGGGGAAGCCAGACTGGACCTTCTCAAGTTCCGGCAAGAACTACGAGAACGCGGAGTTGCTGGTTGTCGGCAGGTTCGACGAGCTGACGATTCGGGAGGTCGCCAAGCCGGATCCGGAGAAGATCACCATGGTGGGCAAAACGGAAAAGGCCTTCTTCGCTGTTGGCGAGGAAATGAAAGTCGCCCTGAGTGTGGATTTTGGCGACCAGCCTGCCCCGGCAAAGGCATACATGATCAAGTGGACGCGCAGCGGAGACGACGGCAAGCGCGAAGACGGTTCTGAAACGGTCGTTCCGGGCACGCCTGTAATCCTCACCACACGCCTGGCTGAGCCCGGCTTTGTCCGCATTCAGGCGTACCTGGTGGATGCCAAGGGCCGCATGCTCGAGAAGAAGGACACGCAGGGAAAGGTGACGGGCACTTCCTTTGACGGCGGGGTTGGCGCAGAACCGGAGAAGCTCCAGCCCGCCGCAGAAGAGCCCGCCGATTTCGACGCCTTCTGGGCGAAGCAGAAAGCCAGGCTGGCTGCCGTGCCGGTCAAGTATGCAATGGAAAAGGTCAGTAAGCCGGACGCCAAGGTCGAGGTCTATGCGGTTTCCGTCGATTGCGCCGGGCCGCGTCCGGTGACCGGGTATCTCACCATCCCCGCCGGAACCGCGGCGAAATCACTTTCCGCCTCCGCAAGCTATCATGGATATGGAACCGGAATCCAGCGTGCTCCATCATCCGGCCCCGAGAACAGGATGCACTTCGATGTGAATGCACACGGCTATGATCTGGGCCGGGACGACGCGTACTACGAGGATTTCTTTGCGAAGATCAAGTCAAACGGGGAGATCTATGCGTTCGACAAGAAGCAGAACGCCGACCCGGAAACGGCGTACTTCAACGGCATGGTACTGCGGGTGATGCGTTCGCTTCAGTTTCTGAAATCCCTGCCCCAGTGGAACGGGACAGATCTTGCGGTTTCGGGTGGAAGCCAGGGGGGGCTCCAGACCATCTGGGCTGCCGGACTGGAGCCCGATGTGTCGTCCGCCAATGCCAGCATTACGTGGTGCTGCGATTTTGCGGGACCGACCAAGCGTCGGCTCGGTGGCTGGCGCCCCGCCTATGTTCCGGCACTCGACTACTACGACAGCGTGTTTCACGCCAAACGCATCCGCTGCCCGATCGTGATCTCCCGGGCTGGCTTGGGCGACTACACCTGTCCGCCGTCGGGTCTGGCGATCCTCTATAACAACATCACGTCGCCGAAGACGATCACATGGTATCAGGGATCGACGCATGGGTTCGTTCCGCCCCATCCGCAGACGTTCACGCAGGAACAGAAATGACCTCATGGCTGCCTGAACCCGACGTGCGACGCTGCAGAGTCAAGGCTCAGGTTGAGTTCCTCGCGGGAGAACGCGGGACCCCACCGGCGCAATGGACTCTGGCGGTGGGGGATATCGGGACGTCCTGTGCGCAGGGCTGCCCCCAAGGCCTGCACTTCGTCTGGCGTCCTGGAGAGCAGTAGTCGCGAAGTGGTTGACGAGTTGCGGAAAGAAGAGGTGGTGTGCGATGGAGACATTGAAATCCCGTTTCTGGATCTGGGGACACCCTGAGGGGCGGTACAACAACGAGTATGGGAACGAGAAGATATCACGCATGACGCCGATGGAAGGCGCTGTGTACCTCGGTGCGCGCAACCTGTTCATGGTCCCGGTCGGGATAGACGTCAACAGGCGTCAGTACAACAAGTCGTTCTCGATGCTGAACAAGGTCGGCTGGGAGATATACAACGCCGGCATGGATCCGTCTGTCATCGAACCGCTCATCGAAGAGGCAAGAGAGTTCCCGAACATCCACTGCGGCGTGTTCGATGACTTCATCAGGGGTGGAACGTATAAGACCATCCCGCTCGAGAACATGTACGCGGTTAACCGGAGGCTTCACGACAACGACGCGAGAAGCCTCGACATGTGGATGGTTCTCTATACGCATGAGTTTGGCATTGACCCCGTATCCGACGCGGAGTTTCAGCCCTACATCGGCCCGTTCGACGGCGTCATCATGTGGACGTGGAAGGAATCGGACGTGCCGCTGATCGACGAGAAATTCGAGATCTTCAAGAAGATGACCTTCGGCAAGCAGCGTATGCTCGGCTGCTATCTCTACAACTTCGGCGAGCGCAGGCAGGCTACCGGCAGCGCGGTCAAGTGGCAGCTTGATCGCTACCGCGAGCTGATACTATCCGGCGAAGCGGAAGGCGTGGTCCTGCATACGAACACGATGGCCGACCTCGATTACGAGGCCTACGACGTGGCGGTCGACTGGATGCGCAAACACGGCGACGAACGGGTATAGAGAGGGGGACTCGGGAGGAGCGCGGGACCTCTCCGACACAAGGGACGTTGGGGGCGTGATGTGGTGTGGCCCAGCCGAGCTGGGCTGATGCTGTCCGGCGCGGGACGCGCTGGCGTTTGGGTCACATTGCACACGGGTCCGGCGACAGTATTTTTCGACGTGATGTTGGGTCGGCGGTGGGACCGCTCCCGCAGACTGAGAGGGTGGGGTACGTATGACCAGCAAGCTCACTCGCACAGAAGATGCTGCTGAACCGCGTCAGCAGGCCGAAGAGATGGCCGCACCGAGAGGCGCGGACCAACTGCGCGCCATCCTCCAGACCGCCATGGATGGTTTCTGGCAGACAGACGCGCAGGGGCGTCTGCTGGCCGTCAACGACGCCTACTGCCGGATGAGCGGCTACAGCGAGGCGGAACTGCTGGCCATGCGCGTCCCTGACCTGGTAGTCACCGAGTCGGCTGAGGGCGTAGCCTCTCGCATCCGGAAGATCACGGCGCAGGGTCAGGATCGCTTCGAGTCCCGGCATCGCCGTAAGGACGGGACCCTGTTCGATGTGGAAGCCAGCGTCC
>CAILKC010000674.1 GCA_903834675.1 uncultured Victivallales bacterium
CGGCCGTCAGTGTCTTGTCCAGCCACTTGGCCAGGATGCGCACTTCGCGCGAGTACGTCTCAGCCGTGCGCTGGCTCTTGCCGCTGACCTGCAGCGCTTCGACACTGGCTTGATACCAGTTCTGCGGGGTGATACACTCATGAGGTTGCATGGCACACTGACTCCTTGGTTGCGGAGCCGGACTATCCGGCCCACTGGGAGCCTTACCATGCACAGGGGGACCGAGAACACGCGGCGGCGCTCAGGCCGCTCCTGGCGCGCAGCCCCTTACTTGAACCAGCGGCTCCACCGGACGTTGGCCGGTGAGCCGCAGACCGTCGGACATAAGGACGCGAACACTTGATGACAATATTCATTATCAGTTCATCTGTTGCCATTGTGGTGTCGTTTCTGTGTTCGCTGGCAGAGGCATTATTGCTGAGCCTCAATCCACTTACCCTAAGCCGCCTCCAAACCACGAATCCACGCGCCGCAGATTCCTGGAGACGATTAAAGCGGAATATAGCGCATCCGATAACCGCAATTCTTGTTCTTAATACTATCTCCCATACGGGCGGCGCGACGGTGGCGGGTGGTGCCTTTGCAGACATCTACGGCGAGAGCAATATCTGGGTGTTTTCAGTGCTGTTCACTATTATCATTCTATTCGGAACCGAGATACTCCCCAAAATTATCGGCGTGACCTTTCGTGACCAGCTCGCGCCCGTAGCTGCGGCGCCTCTGCTGTTTGTCATGGGGTATCTCCTGATCGACCAGCCTGACTGCTTCAATCCCTGGAACGACCTTGCACACAGCGGGGCCTTCATGTTCGCAGGCATGTGGATCCTCTGCCTTCCAGCTCTGCTTGCGGCCGTTGTCTGCACGGTTAACGCCGTGTTCGGGCTGCTCGGCACGCTCCGGTCCCGCTCGATAGAGCAAGTGGCAGGCACGGAAACCATACCGAAACACGCCTGAGGGTGAACAACCAGCTCGCGCCGATCCTGCCAAGGGCGGACCGGTACAGCCTTGACGTCCGCCATCACGAACTGATTGATGTAGAGCCCGAGGTGCAGTAGGTTGCCCCATGCGGTTCGAATGGGATCCAGCGAAGGCCAAGGCCAACACCAGGAAATACGCTGTCGCCTTCACCGAGGCGGCGAGCGTGTTTGGGGACCCGTTCTCCGATAGGTTCCCCGATCCTGACCGCTCAACCGGCGAGTTCCGATACGTGACGGTCGGCCTGTCCGTGGCCGGTCGGTTGCTGATCGTCGGGCACACGGATCGAGACGACGCGGTCCGTATCATCACGGCAAGAGAAGCCACTCCTCGAGAGAGACGGTACTATGAGAACAAGACTAAGTGATGCGGCGGATAAACTGCGTGCGGAGTACGACTTCGCTGCCATGAAGGGCGGCGTATGCGGCAAGTATGCCAGGCAGTACCAGGAGGGAACCAACCTAGTCCTGCTTGCCCCTGATGTCGCCGCGGTGTTCCGCGACACCGCGTCCGTCAATGATGCCCTGAGATCGCTGATCGGGATCGCCCGCGCCCAGGTTCCTCGGCGCAAGTCCAGAGCGAACAAGCCACTTCAGCCGACCTCGTGACCTCGGCGGTTGAGTTCTGTCGTTCGCACCGATAGATGAGGGCGAAGACCATGCCGACAATCGCCATGTTCTACGGGGTCATCATCCGGATGTACTATGCGCCGGGCGAGCACAACCCGCCCCATTTCCATGCCTACTACAACGAGTTCAAGGCGAGGTTCTCGATCGACTCGATGGAACTGATCGATGGAGACTTGCCGCGTCGGCAGATGCGACTGGTCCAAGCGTGGGCGGAGCTGCACCAGGACGAACTGAGAGCGGATTGGCAACTGGCCATGAACGGCGAGGAGCCGTGCCGCATCCCACCACTTCAGTGAAGGGCGACCCCCATGTACGCGAGTGTCAAGAGCGTAAGACCGACCAGCCGGCACCGACTGATCCTTGACTTCGACAACGGGGAGCGACGAGTCTTTGACGTTGCGCCGCTGCTGACGGTCGGACGGTTCCGGACGCTGATCTCGCCCCAGGCATTCAGCAAGGTCCGAGTCGCTTTCGATACGGTCGAGTGGGAAAACGGCCTGGACCTCGATCCTGAGTATCTGTACGAACGGAGCGAACCCCTCCCATGCGAACAAGCGGCTGGTGCTGACCCGGCGGAGCGCGGGCCAGCACAGCCGTGACGTTAGGCCACTGAGCGATCTCCCTCAAATCATCAACAACACCAACCACCGACACCACCTATGAAATCCTACATCCTGACAACCACCGCCGCTGCTCTCCTCCTGTGCCTTATACAGGGCATCACAGCCAAGGAACCGGAGCATGTCAAAGGCGCTCCGAAAGTATTCCCCACCGACGCGCTCGCCCGTCTGAAGGCCGGCAATGAGCAATTCGTCGCAAGCAAACTGGAGCATCCTCGCCAGACCGCCAAGCGGCGGACAGAGCTGGCCACCAGCCAGCACCCGTTTGCCATTGTGCTAGGCTGCGCCGATTCGCGCACTTCGCCCGAGGTGGTTTTCGATCAGGGGTTGGGGGACCTGTTTGTGGTTCGTGTCGCAGGCAACGTGATCAACGAGGAAACGGTGGGAAGCATTGAATATGCGGTCGAGCATCTTGGCGCGCAGCTCATCGTCGTGCTCGGCCACGAGCGCTGCGGTGCGATCAAGGCCGCCAAGGAAACCATTGCCGCCAAGGCGGAGGCACCGGGGCACATCCAATCATTGGTGAGAGCCATTGCGCCTGCAGTCGAAGCCACCACCGGCGCCGATGCTGAAGCCACCGCCAAGACAAACGTCCTGAACGTGGCTCAAGCGCTGCGGGACTCCGACCCGATCCTCAAAGAAATGATCGAGAAAGGCACCGTTTCCGTGGTCGGCGCGCACTATGACCTTGATACCGGCGCAGTGGAATTTCTCAAATTGACACCAGCGCGCCCTAACAAAACAGATGCGGGCAACGGCTCGGATGGCATCTGTCGTGTCATCGACGCTTCCTGCTCGCCGTCGCCTGATCCCAATCGTTATGCTGATGGAAGGATGAAGCCATGCCGATTATCAGCCGTTTTTTCGGGATCGTGATCTACATGTACTGGCGTGACCACATGCCGGCTCATTTCCATGCCAAGTACCAAGATCAGGAGATTACCGTTGACGTGGCAACCGGCGAGATCAAGGGGCAAATGGGCAGGAAGGCGAATGCGCTCATTCAAGAGTGGCGTGAACTCCATCTGACGGCGTTGCTGGAAGACTGGGAACTTGCCCGCCAGCAGAAGGAACTGCACCGAATCGAACCGTTGGAGTAGCACCATGTTTCTACATGTCAAAGAGGCGAAGTACCTGCACGACTATGTTATCTGGCTCCGTTTCAACGACGGAGCGGAGGGCGAGATTGACCTCCGGAATGAACTTGACGGTGAGGTGTTTGCGCCACTCAAGGACAAGCGGACGTTCCGCAGGTTCCGGGTGGACCCGGAAGTGGAGACCGTCGTTTGGGAGAACGGCGCCGACCTTGCGCCCGAATTCCTGTACGAAAACATGAAGGTGCTGGCATAGCAAGCCCGATGCAGCGGACGTCGCTGCGCTTGCCGCTGACCTTCACGTTGCCCTACACGTTGCCCTACACGGGACGGTCGAGCTTCCCGCCGCATCGTGACCTGCCTGGGGCTCAGCCTTGAGCCAGGCTGCGCCAGCGCGCCTCAATCGCCTCGGGCTGCATCTCCGCCAGGATCTTGCCTTCCTGCTGCAGGGCGGTTTCGAGGCGCTGGAAGCGGGCCATGAACTTGCGCACGGCCTGTTGCAGGACGTCCTCGGCCTCCAGAGCGTGCCAGCGGCAGAGGTTCACCACCGCCAGCAGCAGGTCCCCTAGTTCCTCTGCTGTACGCTTGTGATCACCCGCCTGGCAGGCTTCCTCGACCTCGGCTAACTCCTCGTGGACCTTGGCCATGGCCCCGGAGACGTCCGGCCACTCGAAGCCGCTCTTGCCCGCTTTTCGCAAGACGACCTGGGCCCGGTGCAGGGCGGGGAGCTGACGCGGGACGCCGTCCACGGCCGAGGTCTTGTGGGCGTGGCGCGCCTCGTTGCGCTTGAGGCGGTCCCACTGCTCGACCACGGCATCCGGCGTCGCTGCCTGGGCGTCGCCGAACACGTGCGGATGACGGCGGCGCATTTTTTCGCACTCCGAGCGGGCCGCATCCTGGAGGGTGAACCGGCCTTGTTCCTTGCCGATCTGGCCGTGGAAGACGAGTTGTAGGAGCACGTCGCCGAGTTCGTCGACCATGGCGGCATCGTCGCCCTCGTCGATGGCATCCAGCAGTTCGCCGCATTCCTCGATCAGGTAGCGCTTCAGTGTGGCGTGGGTCTGTTCCCGGTCCCAGGGGCAGCCGCCGGGAGCGCGGAGGCGTTCGAGGATCGTCACCAGTTCCTGGATGTAATCGTTTGGCACGAGGCGCTACTCCCTATGGGACCCAAGCCCGTCATATCCCGTGAGCGGTCGTTCGCGAGCCCCGCCTCAGTAGCGCACCACGTCCTTGAAACGGCGGTGGAACCAGCCGAACCAGTGTTCGGGGTAGGCCTCCACCCAGCGCGAGACGATCTGGTTGTGGGCGAGCAGGTGTTGGCTGATGGCGTCCTGGCGATCGCTGTCCTTGCCGGTTATCGGCGCAGGTTCCTCGACCTCAATAAGGTACGAGCCATCCGGCTCGAGCCGGGCGTATCCCGCCACGATCCGGGCCTTGCAGAGGATGGCAATGCCGGCCACACTGCGCACGGTCAGAGCGGTCTTGCCGAGGAAGGGCACGGGGGTGCCCCGGCGGCCGGGGTATTGGTCGATGAGGTAGGCCACGTAGCCACCCTCCTGGACGAGGCGCAGGGTCTGCCGCAGTGCGTCTTTGGGAAGAACCAGCAGGACTCCACCGCGCTCCCGGCGACGGGTCAGCCAGCGGTCGACCCACGGATTGCGCAGCGGTTTGGCGACCACAGCCAGGCTGGGGACAAACTTCCTCAGCTCATATCCCAGGAGTTCCCAGTTGCCGAAATGAGCGCTGACCAAGAGTCTGCCGTCGGCGCTGGAACGCAGGCGATCGAGCGCTCCGGGGGGGTGGCACTGGACCCGTGGGGGGCGGCGTTCGTCGAAAGCCAGGAAATCGGCAGCATAGCGACCCATGGTGCGGTAGATGCGCCGGACTAGCGCCTGGCGTTCGCCGGGGGCGCCCAGGCCAGTGTACTCCAGGTTTTTCTCCACAATCCCGCGCCGCAGGCGCAGATGGTAGCAGCAGAGGCCAGCCCAGGCGCCCACAGCCAGCAGCCAGCGGCGCGGCAATTGACGCAGGATGAAGCACCCCGCCAGCAACCCGGCGTAGTTCAGTGGGGCAACGAAGCGAAAGAAGCCGCGCAGCCGGTGTTTCCGGCGCAACCTGCCCGGTTGGGCTTCCAGGGTGCGTCGCCGCTCCCGGTAGATCAACTGCAGGTTGCGCACATAGACCAAGACATTGGGCGCATTGGCCAACATGAACACGGGGTCAAGGCGGTAGCAGGCGTAGGCCAACAGCAGGGCAGAGCCGGCAATGCTGCAATACCAGAACCCCAGCGGCATCACCGATTCGCCCTGGCGCTCGCTGGCCAGAATCTGCAGCGCAAAGCGCAGGCCGAAGACGAACTGGCCGATCAGCCCAACCAGCAGCCAGAGCGGCGGCACGGGCTCGGGGAGGAGCACGGCCATCACCGCCGCCAGGGCGGTCGTCATGACGATGCCGCCGACCAGGGCTGTTTCCAGCCAACGCGACCGCGGCGTGGCGCCCGCCACCCTGCCGGCGAGCGCGGAGCGCCGCTGCAAGTGTAGATTGCGCAGCGCTACCACCAGGGAGACGACCTGAGCTGAGACGAACACCGGGTCATTGCGCAAGGCGGCGTAGATCAACAGCAGGACGGACGCCACCAGGCTGATACCCCAAAAGGTCGCCGGCACGACGCTCTTGCCCGCCCGCTCGCTGGCGATCCACTGGACCAGGAAACGGAGTCCGAAGAGGGCCTGGGCTCCCAGTCCAAGACACAGCACGGCAGCGCTACTCATCCCGGTAGTTCCCGCTTGATCCGCGGTACGGCCACGCGGCGCTGCATCCAGCACACGGCCAAGGTGTCCACAATCCCCACCCACAGGCGGTTGTTGATGCCGTACTTGGTGCGACCCGTCTCGCGGGGACGGTGCGATACCGGCATCTCCGTGATCCTGAAGCCATGCAGACGGAACAGGGTGGGCAGGAAGCGATGCATGCCCTTGAACACGGGCAGGTAGTCGGCGCACTCGCGGCGGAAGACGCGGATGGCGCAGCCGACGTCGGTCACCTGTTCGCCGGTGAGCCCATTGCGGAAGCCGTTGGCCAGCCGTGAGCAGGCCCGGCGCACCCACGTATCCCGGCGTTTGGCGCGGATGCCATTGACCACATCCACGTCGCCGACGCGCAGCCGCTTGAGCATGGCAATGAGGTCGGCAGGGTGGTTCTGCCCGTCGCCATCGAGGGTGGCGATCACGGCGCCGCGGGCCGCCCGGAACCCGGCCATCAGGGCGGCAGACTGGCCGCTGTTACGTTGCAGTTCAAGCAGGCGGTGGGGACTTCCCGGCACACGTTCGGCCAGCACCGCCGCGGTCCGGTCGGTGGAGCCATCGTCCACCCAGATGCATTCCCAGGCGCCACCGAGCGGCGCCAGCGCCTGATCAACTTCGGCGGCCAGCGCGGCAACGGCGCCTTCTTCATTGTAGACCGGCACCACCACACTTAATTCGATGGAGCAGGAAGTGCTCATCTCGCAGGAATCTCCTAAGGCGGGCGGCGCCCGCTAACCAAGGACGAATGACGAAACACCCAATGACCAAGCAAACCCGTACTGCGATGCCGGGCCTGCGTCCGCGGGCCCGGCATCCTGTAGCCGCAACACGCCAGACCCGGTGGTCATTAGTCATTGGTCATTAGCCTGGATTATTCACCACCAAGAACACAAAGATCACCAAGATAATGCAGGGCAAATGGTTGCACGATTCTCACCGTTTTACCTCTTCTTTAGCACCCTTCGATTCTACTACACTCGACTCTTTCACCACAGAGGACACAGAGGTCACAGAGGGTGACAATAGAGGATGGGCGATATGCACATAACCTACTCTTCTCCAGTGTGTTATTCTCTGTGCTCTCGGTGCTCTCTGTGGTTGATAGAATTGAGAATCGAAAGGCCCTGACCTCTTCTTTGTGTTCTTGGTGCTCTTGGTGGTTGAAATGGCCATTCATGAATAAGGCAGGTTAGTCATTGGTCATTGGTCATTGCGCCGGCTTCTTTACCCACGCTGGCAGCCAGCGACCAGCGAAGATCTTCAGTTGTCGCTGGCGCGCTCGATACTGTTCGTATTCAGGAGACGAGTGGCGGTGGCTGAGATCGACGTGCCGCGGCGCCCAGCGCGCATAGGCTGGCGTGGCGGCGATGAGGACGACCAGGGCGATTCCATGCAGGGCCAGGGTCAGGCGGCCGCGCTGGATCAGCCAGGCACAGGCCAGCAAACCGAGCAGAAGCAGCGCCGGCGCCAGGATGGAGACGGTCACGCTTTCCCCGATCCGTACCCAGAGCCAGATGGGCATGACGCAGAGCGTGACCGTGCCCATGGCGATGGCCACGGCGAAAAGCCAGCGCCGCCAGCGTGCCGTGGCCGCCGCGGTGCCGCTCTCGAGGGCGAGGATGCCGGGCGCTACCAGCAGGCTGAAGGCAGGGATGAGCGGCACCAGGTAGCGTTCCGCCTTGGCCGGCACCAGGCTCAAGAACAGCGCATTCCCCAGCAGCCAAGCCAGCGCCAAGCGCTGCTGGCTGGCCCACTCGCGCCAGCCAACACGCGGTCGCCGGAGCGCGGGCCAGAGGATCACGACCCAGGGAAGCAGCGCAAAGGGCAGGGCGTATAGATAGTAGTAGAAGGGCTCGCGGTGAAAGGCCATCTCCACGCCGGAGCGCTTGACCCCGAAGTTGACCGTGACGACATCGACCAGCACCGCCCGCGCCGCCGGCACCCAGGCCAGCAGGTAGGCGTACCAGGCCAGTGACCCCAGGAGAACGACCGGCAGGGCTCGCAGCAGCGGCCGCAGGGCGCGGCGCGGCTCCGGTCGGCACAGACGATCGACCAGCATGGGAACCAGTGGCACCACCCAGCCCATGAAACCCTTGGTCAGGAAGCCGCCGATCAGGCCGGTCACGATCAGGGCGTAGCCCGTCCGGATCCTGCCCTTCCACAGTCCCGTGTAACCGCAGAGTGTCAGGCAGACAAAGAAGGTGAGCAGGGTGTCGAAGGTCCCCCGGTGGCCATGGCTGAGCAGGGTCAGGTTGCCAAGCGTCAGCAACGCTGCCCACCAGGCGACACGAGCATCGGCGAGCCGCAACCCCAGCACGTAGGTCAGCAGCACCACGCCCACCGCGGCGAGAGCCGACACCAGGCGCACGGAAGCCAGCCCGGCCTCACCGCGGCACACCGATACGGCATAGGAGAGCCAATGAAACAGCGGCGGTTTGGTCAGATGCGGTTCGCCTTCCAGCCGCGGCACCAATACCTCGCCGGTGGCGTACATGCCGCGGGAGATGTCGACGCAACGGAGCTCGGCATTGACGACCGGCGGGCCAACGTTATAGCCAGCCAAGTAGACCACGCCGGCCAAGACCGCAAGCCAGAGCCACGCCTGGCGCCCCGGCTCAGCGGGTCTCGCGGCGTTCACATCCGTCATGCGCTGACTCCCGTCCACAATGCGTCGCAGGCGTCGCCCGCGTAGGTCCGCACTGACACCAGATCATAGCGCGCTAAAATAAGGCCATGGGCGGTTGAGTGCATCCCAAGCGCAGATTAAATTCCGTTCACGAGGGTCGGGGGGCGGGGCCAGAGCAGGAGCGCGGCAGATGACAGGTTTCGTGGCGGGTACAGCCCGCGCCGACATCACTCCACCGGTCGGGGTTGATCTGTGTGGCTATGGGGCTCGGCCTGGGGCCAGCACGGGAGTCCGGGACCCGCTCCTGGCCGAGGCGCTGTATCTCGCCGACGGGCGCTGTAAACTGCTCATCCTGACCTGCGATCTGATCGGCTTCCACCACGATCAGGTCGCCGCGCTGCGGCGCGGCATCGAGGCCCGCACTGGCGTACCGGCAGCCCATATCCTGGTCGGCTGTAGCCATACCCACGCCGGGCCGGCGACGCCGTGCCTGAAGTACCTCGGCAATCCCGATCCGGCCTACCTCGAGGGGCTGCTCAGAACCGTGATGGCGACGGCCACCGTGGCCCGCGAGCGGGCCCAACCGGCGCAGGCCGGCTGGGCTCGGACGGAGCTGCGGGTAGGGATGAATCGCCGCCAGCGTTGTGCCGGGGGCATGGCGATCGGCGTCAATGAAGAGGGGAGCACGGCGCCGTACGTCGACGTGCTGGTGGTGAATGCTCTGGACGGCGGCCCGTTGGCGCGGCTCTTTTCGCATGCGGCCCACGCCGTCGCCCTGGGCGGCGACAACACGCTGATCTCGGCCGATTGGCCCGGCGCGGCCCGGCGTGGCATCGAGGCGGCCGCCGGCGGTGGCGCCGCGCTGTTTCTGCAGGGGTGTTGTGGCAACCTCAACTGCCGTGAGCGCGGCGACGAGGGCGTCGAGAGTCAGGGTCGCGCGGCGGCGGCGGCGGTCTTGGCGGCGGTCGCTAAGGCGGGGTTGTCCGAGCGCGTTACCCTGGGCGCCGCGCTGACGCCGCTGGACCTGCCCCTGGCCCCGCCCCCGCCAGCCGCGGAGGCCAGAGCGCTGGTTGCCGCGGCGCGCGCGAAACTGGCCGAGCTTCCGGCGACCGCCAACCGCGGCGTGCGCTGGATGGCGGAAGGCGCGGTCGAGTGGTCGCTGGACCTGCTGCGGCTGGCCGAGGAAGGCCCCCGCGCGCGGACGGTGCCGTTTGCCGTGCAGGCGCTGCGGGTGGGTGCTGGCGCCATTGTCGGGCTGCCCGGAGAGGTATTTGTCGAGTATGCTCTGAACCTCGACCGCGCCAGCCTGTTCCAGCCAACTCTCGTCGCGGGCTATGCCAACGGTAACGTGGGCTACATTCCGACCGCGGCGGCCTACCCGGAGGGCGGCTACGAGGTCACCGACGCGATCCGCTACTACGGCGTCACTATGCCGCTGCCCGAGTCCGAGGCACTGATCCTGGCAGCGGCGCGGACGGCCCTGTCGGGCGTGTGATGGAGCTGTAGTGGAGGGTAAGGACCGTGAACAGCGCGACTCTGGTGGCGGCTTTGCCGCGGCGTGTCCTGGGCTTTATCGCGGCGCAACGCTTGCCGGACCGCGGTCCGGGCGCCTACCGCTATGCGGCGGCGATGTCCACGCCGACGCTCTACTCGTCGACCTACGCGGCGATGGCTCGGGCCCTGCTGGGCGACCTGGCAGGGATGTCGTCGGCGGAGCGTCAGGACTGGGTCGACAGCCTCAATCGGCATCAGGACGAGGACGGACTCTACCGCGACCCGGTGATCTTCGATCAGGGCTGGTATGCGGCCGATCCGCTCTGGTGTGGCCGGGCGCATCTGACCTGCCATGTGATCGGCGCTCTGGCCTGTCTCGGCGGGACGGCGGCGCGTCCCTGCGGTTGGCTGGAGCCCTGGCGCGACCCGGACCGTCTGCGACAGTGGCTGGAGACGCGGGACTGGGGCGAGCGGGTAGGCTGGACCGGCAACGAGGTGATGAACATCGGGACCCTGCTGCAATATGCCCGCGACGTCCACGGTGACGCCCAGGCTGGGCGCTGCGTCGAAGCCCTGCTCGAGTGGCTCGAGACGCACCACCTCAACCCGGCCAGTGGCGTCTGGGGCAATCTTGACCTGGCCGAGCCGAAGTGGCGCAGCCATGCGGTGCAGGCAGCCTACCACTGGTGGCCGCTTTTCTTCTACGATGGCCGGCCCATTCCGCATCTGGAGCGGGCCATCGACACCGTCCTGGCGACGCAGAATCCTGCCGGCGGTTTCGGCTGGGGGGTCCACAACCCGAGCGCGCCACTGACCTCCAGCGCCTGCGAAGACATCGACTCCATCGACCCGCTCTGCCGGATGCTGCCCTGCACCGACTACCGCCGCGCCGACATCGTGTCCGCCCTGGAGCGTGCGACGGACTGGGTGCTCAGTAACCAGATGCCGGACGGCGGCTTCGTGTTCCTGCGTGACCGGCCCTTCGAGTATGGGCATCCGCAGCTTCGCGGTGCGGCGGACGTCGGCGCCATGTTCCCGACCTGGTTCCGCCTGCTATCGCTGGCTCTGATCGGCCGGGCGCTTCCCGCCGGGCCGCTGGGCCGCCTGCCGTGGAGCCTCGGGCGTTGCCCCGGATACCAGTTCTAGTGTGTTGTCCGGCAGTAACTACTCAGGTTACAACTCAGGTGCATTTCCCTGCCCCAACGGGGTTGTGGCCCAGAGCCCAGGGTTGCGGCCATGGTGCCGCTACCCTGGGTCAAATGTGGTAAGGGCCTCCTACCCCAACAGGGTTGCGTCCTGGCACCCTGACCCAACCCCGTTGGGGCAGGATACGCAGTTGCACCTGAGTCGTCACGTCCGGCAAATCCCTGGTTCTAGGTTCCGTGTCCCGCAGAGGCTGCCCCGCAGCCTCGTGGAGGGCGAGATGCCTCGCGAGCCGCGTCGTCTTCGCCTGGCGCAGGTCAGTTCCGTAGGGGTTTTTGTTTCGATCGTCTCCGCGTCCGGCGAGCAGAACGGGTCCCTTTACTCTTGGGGGAGACTGCCGGCGGGACGTGTCGCGAATGCCAGACGCCGCGGAGCGCTGAAA
>CAILKC010000675.1 GCA_903834675.1 uncultured Victivallales bacterium
CTGCCGCCGAACCGGCGTCAGCCGGGCGCTGGTAAGCGTGAAGCAAGGGAAGGTATTCTGGCGGTCCTTGAACAGGATTGCCGCGTAGTCCTTCACCTGCTCGCACGCCTTCCGTCCGGGCTCAGCCTGCACACTGGCCACCATGTAGGGAGCGCCGCTGTAGCCGAGCTTCTCCAGCGCCGAAGCCGTGAAGAAGGCGCACTTGCGGCCGATGTAGCCCATGGCGTAGCCGAACTCAGTCTGGTGGCGCGCCCCCGCCTTGGGTGTGACCGGCGGCCGGTCCACCGCAAACAGCACGATGGACTGCACATCGGGCAACAACGCCTTCAGGTTGACGCCGCGGGCCTCCCAGTCGGCCGCCGCTTCGACCACCACCTCGTCAGCACCCCAGGTCATCGCCTGCGCCAGCAGCCTCTCCTGCACGCCGCGTTCCGGCTCAGGGGCGGCCGGGATGCTGTCCTTGCGCCGGATCGGCGCGCTGGAGTACTCTTTGTTCCAGGAACGCCTGGCCTTGGGCAGACAGTACTTCAGGCAGTAACCCATGGTGCCACCGCGCAAGCCGTGGGTGTTGACCATCTCCAGGATGTTCTCCTCGGTGACCTGCTCCGGCACCGGCAAGTCCACACTCAGACCGAAGTGCTCCGCCCAGGCGCAACGCCAGAGGTTTTTGTTGGCAAAGCGATAACGCTTGTCCTCGATCTCCAACGCGGTCTCCCCTACCACCTCGGCACTGGTGGCCAGCGTCGGGCACATCTTGACACACATGTTGCAGCGGTCACAGAGGGTGTTGCCCGGCAGCAGCGGACTCGGCTCCAAAGGCGCGTCGGTGATGATGGACACGAAGCGGTTGCGGGCGCCGTATTCGGGGGTCATGGCCAGGCCATTGTAGCCCATCTCCGAGAGCCCGGCTGCCACCGAGGCGTAGATGTGGCTCATATCCGGGGCGAAGGTGGCCGTCAAGTCCTTGTAGGGCCGGTAGCGCCAGATGTTGCTGGCGGTGATCGGCACCGCCCGGTAGCCAGCGTCTTCGAGAAAGCGTCCCATGGTGTAGCTGATCACATCGAGGTGGTCGTTCATCAGCATCTGAAAGAGGTAACTGCCCTGATCGTGCGGCGAGGACTCTCCGCCCATCTCGATCATGCCATCGGTGTGGTGGATGGCGCACACCAGCACCGCCCTGGCCGTGGGCATGATCCCCTTCGGGCTCATCAGCGCCGGACACTTGTCCCAGCGCTCGATGTTGCCCACCCCGACCAGGTCCGCACCCAGCGTGAACGCCTGGTTCTTCACCACTGCCGTCAACCGTGTGTCTGTCATCTGCTGCGCTCCTTGCGCGGTGGAGCCCACCGCATCTCCACCATTCTTCTGGACAGGCGCCTGGCCTCAGTCCCATACCGCGCTGGCCGCCAGGCCAAGCTTTGGACTGCGGTGGCTTGACACCGCTTTGCCTGGGACCCGGCGCCACGAAGAAAAGCTGCGTCAAGCCGCAGACACTCCAAAGAGTCCCGTGTCCCCCGGGACTCAGTACCATACCGCGCCGGCCGCCAGCCGCGGCCGCTCCATTCCCCCTGGACAGGCGCCTGGCCGCAGTCCCATACCGCGCCGGCCGCCAGGCCAAGCTTTGGACTGCCGGTGGCTTGACACCGCTCTGCCTGGGACCCGAAGCCAGGGGGAAAAGCTGCGTCAAGCCGCAGACACTCCAAAGAGTCCCGTGTCCCCCGGGACTCAGCCCCATACCGTGGCTACCGGCTCAGCGCGAACGCCAGCAGGCGTCCGTCCGCCAGGCCGGCGACGACCGCCGGTTTGCCCGCGACACTGCCGCCGACCAGCTTCACCACGGCGGCGCCGACGGTCCGCGCCCAGAGCACCTGTCCCGCGGCATCGAGGGCATGCACCTCGCCATCCTCGGTGCCGGCCACAATCGTGCCGTTCAGGACCACCACGTCATGCACCGCCAGGCCCAGCCGTCGTTCCCAGCGCCGACTGCCATCGGCGGCCAGGCAGTACAGGTAGCCCGTCCCCGACGCCACCAGGACTTCGGGCCGGCCATCGCCGTCCACATCCGCGCACAGGATGCGCTCGACCGGGTAGCCGTAGTTGTCGAAACGCCAGAGGGGCTTACCCTTGAGGTTGACGGCCAGCAGATCGCCGGTGGAGGAACCATGCACGATGTCGAGACTGCCATCGCCATTGAGATCGCCCAGGCCGAAGGTGACATCGCCAATCGAGGTGATCGAGGTCATCACCGTGGAGCCGTCGGGGCGCAGGACATAGACCGAGCCGTACTTGTTGGCAATGACCACCTCCGGCTTGCCGTCCTGATCGAGATCGCGGATGGCCATGTCCATGCAGCCGTGGTAGGCCGCGAGGGTACGCCAACGTTTCGCGGCGTCCGGGCCAAGCCCCTGTGCCTCCATGCTGGCGAGGGTGGTAATGAGCATGTCGTCGGTCCCATCGGCATCGCTGTCGACGGCGCGGGTGCAGTACAGGCCCCAGGGGCGTTCGCCGTGGTCGGCGCTGAAGTAGATGCCGGTCATCGTGTCCTGGCGCTGCTGCACTCCGGCCGGGTCGAGTTGGTAAAGACGGGTGTCGGCGCTGGAGACCAGCACGGTCGCCGGCCCTCCTTTGCTGAAGTGCGCCAGGGAGACATCGCGCACCAGACCGGCCGTCGGGTGCGACCAGAGCAAAGCGCCCGCCGCCGAAACCGCATGCCCCGCATTGCCGCAGGCCACCAGAAGCTCGTCGGTGCCGTCGCCGTTGAGATCCGCGGGAGTGACGCGGAACACCGGCTGTCCCGCCGCCAGGGTGAGGCTCCACAGCGGCTCCAGGGCGGGCGGCCGCACGACGGTCGCCGTCGCGGCGACCGCAGGCGGCGCCGCCAGGCTTGGAACCTCCGCCAGACTC
>CAILKC010000676.1 GCA_903834675.1 uncultured Victivallales bacterium
CTGCATCCTGACCTGCCTCGTCATTCACTCAAGGAACACACCGTGGAAACGTTGACCATCGTCGGAACTGGCCCCGCCGGCCTTACCGCGGCTCTCTATGCGGCCCGGGCCAACCTGGAACCTCTGGTCCTGGCGGGGAACCTGCCGGGCGGACAACTCACGCAAACGACCGAGGTGGAAAACTACCCCGGCTTCCCGGAGGGCATTCTGGGCTTCGACCTCATGGAAGCGTGCCGCAAACAGGCGGAGCGTTTTGGGGCCCGCCTGCGCAACGCCGTGGTCGCCACCGTAGAACTCACTCCCGGCGGACCGCAGCGGCTCATCCTCAGCGACGGTTCCAGGATCGAGAGCCGGGCCGTGATCATCGCCACCGGCGCCCGCCCCCGCTGGCTGGGCCTTGACTCGGAAAAGGCCCTGCGCAATAAGGGCGTCTCGTCCTGCGCCACCTGCGACGGCGCCTTCTTCCGCAACGTTCCTATCGTCGTGGTCGGGGGCGGTGACAGCGCCTTGGAGGAGGCGCTGTTTCTGACTCGCTTCGGGTCGAAAGTGCTGCTTGTGCATCGGCGGGAAGAACTGCGCGCCTCGCAGGTGATGGTGCAGCGCGTCCGAGAGAACCCCAAGATCGAGTTTTTCTGGAACTCGGTGGTCGAGGAGGTCTTCGACGTGACCCAGGATAAAGTCACGGGGGTGCTGCTGCGCGACCTCAAGACGGGGGGCCATTCGCGGGTCGAGTGCGGCGCGGTGTTCGTGGCGATTGGCCACCTTCCCAATACCGACGCCTTCGCGGGGCACGTTCTGATGGAGGATGGCTACATCGTGCTGTCAGATGCAGGCCGCAGCCTGACCAGTGTGGAGGGCGTCTTTGCCGCCGGCGACTGCGCCGACCCCAGGTACCGACAGGCGATCACGGCCGCCGGTATGGGCTGCCGGGCTGCGATCGACGCCGAACGCTGGCTGGCCCTAGAGATGAGAAGCGGTCTATGAGGAACCGGGGCAAGGCCGAATCGACCCCGGTACTGATACCGACCCCGATGAGAAGCGGGCAAAGGCGGAAGGCAACCCACCGCTTCAGCCGACGGACTCCCGCCGCGGAGCCTGGGCGTTAGGTCCTGCCTCAGTGCGTCGTGCGTTTTCGGATTCGCTTCTCAGGGGTGCATCCTAACATCCTAACCGCCTTCTGATTCTCCGTGTGACGGGTGTGAACCGAGCGAACATGATACAAGAGCTCCCATCAAGATGCGTACGGCTCTGGGGTGGAGGGCGAGCCGCAGCCATCGCGGCCGTGCTGTGGACCGTATCCTGCTCCGGGCCGGTGGCGCCACCGGTGGGGCAGCCGCAGACGCAGGTAGAACGGCAGCCTCGGCTGCGCCCCGCGCTGCACGGCGTGACCATTCCCCCGAATATCTGCCCCATGACGTTCGTGGTGGACGAGCCGGGCGAGTGGTACTTTCTGCGGCTCGAGTCGAGTTCCGGGGGGAACTATGAGACGGCGGGCAAAGAGCCGCGGATGGTGGTGCCGTTGGAGTCCTGGAAACCCCTTCTGCAGGGGGCGGTCGGCGGCGCTTTGACGCTGCGGGTCTCGGTGGGGGATGCCGAGGGAACGCTGCGGGTTTTTGCCCCGGTTTCGTTGCGTGTATCCAGCGATCCCATCGATTCCTATCTGGCCTACCGGCGCATCCGTCCCATCTACAACTTCTGGAAGGAGGTGGGGATCTATCAGCGCGAGCTTGCCGGGTGGGAGGAGAAGGTCGTGATCCATGGCCGGGATTTCTCCCGGGGCTGCACGAACTGCCATGCGTTCGCCAAGGCCAATCCCGCCACGATGTCGGTGGGCATTCGCAGCAAAGAGCACGGCAGCGCCACGCTCGTGTGCCAGAACGGCGAGGTGACCAAACTGCCCACGAAATGGGGCTATACCTCCTGGCATCCGAGCGGCAAGCTGGCCGCCTACTCTCTGAACAAGGTGAATCAGTTCTTCCACAGTGTCGGCAATGAGGTGCGGGATGTCTGCGATCTGGACTCGGATCTGGCGGTCTACTACCCCGCGGGAAACCGCGCGGCGAGCGCGCCGGGGATTGCGGCTCCTGACTATCTCGAGACCTATCCAGCCTGGTCGGCCGATGGCAAGGAGCTCTACTTCTGTCGGGCGCCGATCACCTGGAAAGACCGCAACCGGGTGCCGCTGCCGGACTATGCCAAGCTGCGCTACAGCCTGGTGAAAGTGAGCTTCGATCTGGAGAGCGGGAGCTTCGGCGAGCCCCAGGTGGTCGTGTCGGCCGAGGAGACCGGGAAGAGTATCCTGCTGCCGCGGCCCAGTCCCGATGGGAAGTTTGTGTTGTTCTGCATGTGCGACTACGGCTGCTTTCCCATCTTCCAGCCGTCCAGTGATCTGTATCTGCTGAACCTGGCGACGGGAACGCACCGGCGCCTGGAGCTGAACAGCGACCAGTCAGAGTCCTGGCACTCGTGGTCAAGCAACAGCCGCTGGTTCGCCTTCAGCAGCAAACGTCCCGACGGCGTCTTCACCCGCCTCTACCTGGCGCATCTCGACGCGGCGGGAAACGTCGGCGAACCCTTCGTCCTGCCGCAGGCGGATCCAGCCTACTACGACGGCTGTTTGCAGACGTTTTCGCTGCCGGAGTTCGTCACCGACCGCATTCGGGTCTCGCCGCGCAGGCTGGCTGCCGCGGTCAGGAACCAAGCTGCCGTAGCGCTGGACCTGCCGCAGCTGTCGATGACGGGGCCGAAGGCCACCCTGCCAGCCCCACCCAGCGCCGAGGCTGAGGCCGCGCAGCCAAATCCCCACTGACCCCGCTCCTGCCGCCCTGCCGGCCGACCCTCACGGTTCCCGCCGCAGTTGGTCGCCTAAGACCTCGAGGTTGAAGCGACTTCCCGGCCACTGGGCCGAGACCCGTCCGTGGTGCAGCAGGTAGATCGTCGGGGGGTCGTCCCCAGCGAAGTCCGCATAGTCCCGCGGCGTCACCAGGAAGTAGGGCAGCCAGGCCTCGATGGTTTGGCAGAACGGCTCCACCTCTTCGGGCTTCCCGAGGATAGCGAAGTAGACGCGTAGCCCGTGGGCTTCGGCGTCAAAGGCGCCAACCCAGCGCGCGGTCTCAAGGCAGTGACTGCAGGTCGGGCTGAGAAAGAGGACCAAGGCCCGGCCGCGGTTGAGCGGGAGCTCGGCTGAGGCAAAGCGCTCAAAGTCGAGTACCCGTGCCGGGGCTGCGCTGAGGTTCCGCCGAGGCGCGCCAAGGAGCCGCGCGAGCCCCATCAGGGCCAGCGCCGCCGCCACCGCCACGCTCACCAACAGAATAACCCTGGCCCTCTGCCGCTCCCTGGAAACCTTCGGGTTGGGACCCATACGACTCCCGCGCCGTGGCCCCGCCGACCGCCGTCCTCAACCCCGGCGCTGGCAGCGGGACAGTACCGCCGTGATGAAGAACAGGCCGAAGGCAAACAGCACCATGGTGGCGCCGGCCGCCGTGTTCCAGTAAAACGACCCGATCAGCCCGCCCACGCCGGCGGTCAGATTGACGACGACCGCGCCCCACACGTAGCTGGCCATGCGTCCGGCCAGATTTCGCGCCGCCGCCGCCGGCAGGATCAGCAGCGAGTTGATCACCAGCAGGCCCACCCACGGGATGCAGAGCGTCACCGTCAGGCCGACCAGCAGCGCGAACACGGCTTCGACGGTCCAGGCCGGCACCCCACGGCTGCGTGCCAGAGCGTGGCTCAAGGTAGTCAGCAGGATGCGATTGAAGAACAGGGCGTAGAAGAGGACTACGGCGACCAGCAGCACCGCCAGGCGCCCGATCTCGGTCGGGGTGACGGTCAACACATCGCCAACCAGGTAGCGCGAATACTTGCTGAAGCCGCCGCCGCGCGAGAGGATCACGATGCCGAAAGCCACGGCCAGCGCCATGACCAGGCCCACAATGGTATCGGTGGACGAGGCGCTGAACCGGCGCAGGGCGACCACGCCCAGCGACAGCAGCGCCCCGAAGGCCAGCGTCGCCCAGGTGGGGTCGGTCAGGCCCAGCACCGCGCCGATGGCGATGCCGGTCAGGGCTGAGTGCCCAATGGCGTCCGAAAAGAAGGCCATGTGGTTACTGACGACCAGGCAGCCGAGCAGGGCAAACAGCGGCGCCGCCAGCAGAACGCAGAGCAGCGCGTTCTTCATGAACTCGAACTGCGCCCAGTCCCAGGGCAACGCCCCAATCAGTTGATACCATGCTATCATACGCGGTGGGTGTCCCCCAGTGGCCAGTGGCTACGGTTCACGCTTAATTCTCGACCTGTGCAATAAGGATGGGCCGAGGTATTCAGCCCCAAAGGGGCGCTCTATACCAGCCCAGGGCAACGCCCTGGGTACCCGTTCACCCCACAGATTGAGCCCTGAAGGGGCGGCCTATGCGACCTCAGCGCGAACC
>CAILKC010000677.1 GCA_903834675.1 uncultured Victivallales bacterium
ACCGTGGCGAAGGGCCGCTCCAGCGTCCCCGGGGCGTCGTCCTTCCCCGTTGGGGCCACGCAGAACTCGACCGCTGCCGGGGCGGGCAGACAGCAGACCAGCGCCAACCCGAGGCAAGTCAGACAGTGCCTGCGGCGGTACCGGTCCAGGCGTGACAGCAGATACATGGGCGTCTGTTCTCCACAGCAGCGACCGTACGGAATTGCCTGGGGCCTGATTCGCGACCCCAGCGGCCCTAAGATAGAGGGTAGACGCCCACTCCGCCTCTGTTAGTGCTACAGTACTGGGGTTCAGAGTTCACGCTTCAGCGTATCCCCCGGACAGCCTCCCCGCCTCTGGCGGGTCCGCCTGCGGCGGAAAGGCTGGACTCTGAACACAGACCGCCCGCAAGCCCGATACGCTTGCCCTTTCTCAACCCTGGCTCGGCCTCCCACCCTGCGTCCCTACTTCGCCGGAATGGCGTCGATCTCCAGGTTGTCCACGTAGAACACCGACGGGCCGTTCGTGTTGGACATGATCACGAACTGCTCCAGGGACAGGAATTTCGGGTTGCAGGCGAGGCCCTTGAAGACTTGCGGCTCGCCTCCCGTCAGCTTCACCGTCAGGTCATACTTGCCTGTAGCCTGGGCGCCGATGCCGCAGGTGACATCGAAGCGTACCCACTGGCCCGCCGCAAGCTGTAGGAGACGCTTGCCGTTGGCGGCCAGGAAACCCTCCGGGTCGACGCGCAGGTTCGGCCCCAGGCTATAGACGGCCGGGTCGTCGCGCCACTCGTAGACGAAGTCCGCGCCAGTCTCCCAGCGCAGGTCGAAGCCGCCATGCAGCAGGCCCTCGTCCACTTCCCAGACATAGGCGGCGTAGGGCACGAAGGCGTGCTTGAGACCGGCGGCGTCGGTGAACTTCAGGCTGTGCTTGCTGCCGGCGGCCGCCGTCGCGTCCGTGACCCGCACGGTCCCGGCCGTGCCCTCCTCGCCGATCGCCGCCCCGTGTTCGCCGTCGCCGACCGCGTAGTCCTCATAGTCCCGCCGCGCTGGCTGGGCCGCGGCCTCGCGGCGCGGCGAGTAGTCCGCCGGCTCGCGGTGGACTGGCACCTCGGGTCGGGGCCAGGTGCGACGCTCGGGCGAGGCGTAGTTGCCCACGCCCGAGAGGTCGATGGGCCTGAAGCCGATCTTGAGAGCCGGAGAGTCCTTCTGGAGGGCATAGTCCTGCCGGTCGGGCGCGGCAAACAGCGGGTCCGCCACGAGCGAGGCCTTGTCCTGCCCCAGCGCCTGCCACTTGGCCCAGCACTCCCGCAGCGGCCCGCGCACCGCCGCCGCCCGGATGCGGGGGCTTTCGCCGCCGCCGTAGACCAGGTTACGGTCGAAGGTCACATACTCGGGCTTCCAGGCCCCCAGATCGTACAGCGCCGCGCCGGGCGCCAGGTTGGCCACGATATTGCCCTCGAAGCGGTTGCCGTTCATCTCATACTTGGGCCAGGGGCCGACGCGGCACTGCGTCCGTTGCGCGTTGACCAGGATGTTGTTCTCGCAGACATTGCTGCTGCCCCCGTTGACGTGGTAGCCGCCCAGAGTCGTGTTGTAGACCACGTTGTCATGCACGGACCAGCCGCTGGAGGCGAGGTCGAGGTAGATGCCCCACGAGTAGTGCGGATACTCGAACCGGTTGGCGCTGTCGCGGCCGTAGCCGCCCGCGTCGTGCAGCAGGTTGTGGTGGATCTCGTTGCCGAGGTTCGTGGCCCGGCGCGCCTGCTCGTCCGGCTTGCCCCAGTCCACGCTGGTCACCGTGTAGATCAACCCGGTGTCGCATGTCTCGCTATTCATGTGGTGTATGTGGTTGTAGGCGATGACGTTGTCGTTGCCGCCGTTGTAGCTGACTCCGAAGCGTGGGCCGTCGTGGATGTGGTTACGCGTCACCTGGCAGTGCGCTACGGACCACAGCACCACGCCGGCGTGTGCGTTGTGGTAGTCGCCGTAACCGAAGTCGTGGATGTAGTTGTTGTCGATGACATGATGGCTGACCCGCTCGTGCGCCGTGGGCTCACCCCACAGGCGGATCGGCTCCTGCCCCGTCTGCGTGATGTCACAGCCCGCCACTCGGCAGGCGTGGGTCTCGTCACTCAGGTGGACCGCGATGTCGACGTTGCGGACATCGCAGGCGGTGACGGCGCAGTCGCGCGCCCCGGTCAGCTTCACTGCTGCCCCGCGACAGTCGCTCAGCGCCAGGCCAGTCAGGCGCACGCCCGTCACCAGCGGGCCACCCTTGGTGTCGCCCTGGATGACGACGAGCGAGTCCAGCGCGGGCACGACCACGTCGCCCTGAAGCGTGCCCTCCGGCGGCCAGAAGTAGAGCGTCTTGGCATCCGGGTCCACCACCCACTCGCCGGGGGCGTCGAGGGCCTCGATCAGGTTGGAGACATAGTAGCGGTCGCCTGCCTCGAAAGCGTAGACACCGTGGTCCAGTTCCAGCGTCCGCTGCTCGGCCTCGATCTTGACGACCCGGGAGACGCAGTTCTCGTAGCTGGCGTTGGCGCTGCAGTAGGAGGTGACCAGCGTGCGCTCGGGGTGAGTCCACTGGGTTGGATCCAGTTCACCTTCGCGGTAGGCCAGCTTCGTCGTGCTGCCCGCTTCGACGACCCGCGCGTTGTAGAGGAAGCCGCCGTGGCGCGGGTGCTGCGGGTCGAGGTTCGGGGTGCGCGCCAGAGGCTGGCGCTGACCGCGGTAGTACAGCTCGCGGGAGGCCAGGTCCGGCAGACCCAGCGTGGACAGGTCCGCCTGCAGAATGGCCCCGCGCCAGGGCTTGAAGTCGCGCACCAGGCGCCCACCGCTGAGAACCGCGGGCTGTGCCGGCTCAGCCCAGATCGTAAGGTCGGAGTCCTGCGGTCCGAGGGTGAGGGTCGTGCTCAGGTAGTAGGTTCCCGGTTGCACCA
>CAILKC010000678.1 GCA_903834675.1 uncultured Victivallales bacterium
CCAGGGTGCCGCTACCCTGGGTCACATGGGGTCATGGCCTCCTACCCCTACGGGGTTGCGTCTTGGCACCCTGACCCAACCCCGTTCGGGTAGACTGGGTTGGCTGCCTTGATCACCCAGGGTAGGCCGACGCCGCGGCCAACCCTGGGCTTGGGTACGCAGCCCCGTTGGGGCAGGATGCGCAGTTGCACCTGAGGAGTCACCCCTGGGCGTTGCCCTGGGTCGGTAGCGCAGCGCGCCTTCAGCGCTCCAGACGGCCTCCCCTATGGCACCGGTCAATCTTTTTTCCGCGGTCTAAGTCCCCTATCTCTTGACTTCACCTCGGCGGCAGTCCATAATAGGCCTGCGGTTTTGCATCGAGACCACGGACAGGCAACGGCATGCGTAGTGCTCGGGACGGTGAGGGCTAACGTCCTGCAGACTCTTGGGACGTGGGGTGAGGAGGGGCGGCGTGGCGGTTTCACCGAGCCGCATACGTCGGTCGTGTCAGGACTGCGCGGTTGTACAGAAGGCCATGAACAGGTCAGCACAAGCAGATGGAGGTAGCAGGATGAAAAGATTCTTTCTCACACTCTTGGTTGGCGGCATCTACATGCTCTCGGGCGCGCCGCTCGCCGCCTTTACGCTGACCTACACCGCGGGCCCGGGTGGCACCATCTCCGGCAAGACCCCGCAGACGGTCCTGGCAGGGAAGACTGGCACCGCGGTGAAGGCGGTACCGATGGCGCAGTGCCGCTTTGTGCACTGGAGCGACAATCATAGCACGAACCCCTTGCGTACCGACGGTGCGGCCGATCTGGCCACGACCGCAGTTTTCGACGCCATCGCCGGCCGGTACATGCTTAGCTATCGCGCCGGGGTCGGTGGCACCATCTCCGGCACGGCAACACAGACGGTCCTGCAAGGGTTGAATGGCACCATGGTGAAGGCGGTGCCGAAGGCGGGATACCACTTCGTGAAGTGGAGCGACCAGGCGGGTGAGTTCAAGCCACCCTTTAACCGCCAGGATCTCGCTGTCCAGGCCACCAAGATCGTCACGGCGGAGTTCGCAGTGACCGAGGTCACCAAGCTTGTGGTGCTGAAAGGCGTCACTACGGACACGGTTCACTATGTCTACAATGGCTCGGCGACGGAAGTCCAGGAGGCGGAGCTGGGGGTTGTTGCCGTTACGCTGGCCGCCAAGCCGAAAGTCTACTACTTCCTCGTTGCAACCGTCACCTACACGCCTCAGATGACCGCAGTCGGCGTCTGGACTGGCGAGGGCAATCTGCTCTTCGAGACCATGGGCGCGGTGGAATACGGGGTCGGCCGCCATCGCCCCGACGGCGTGTGGGACCCGAAGCTTGCCTACGCCTATAACATTGGCACCGCGGTCGACTTCGCGGGCGGTGGTTTCTTCTCCTCGGTACCGAAGCTCAAGACGCGGACTGGCGTCTGTGACATCAACGCCCCGTGGGGTGACGCCCCGCCCGCTGGTTGGGTCATCGGCGGCGCCGACGACAAATTAGGCGTTGGCGAGCTGGTTTATGCCGCCGCCGCGGTCACGGACAAGTTGACCGGGAACTCGCAGTACAATCCGACCATCAGCAGTTTGATTGCCTCGTATAGCCAGTTGATGGCGCTGGATGTGGGATTGACCACGGTGGACGCGCAGTTCGGCGCCGGCAAAGTCGCGTTCGTCCAGGATACAGCGCTCACGACGACGGCAAACCTGATAATTACGCCAACGAACGCTAACGGCCATGCGCAGAACGGCGTGCGGGCAGGGAAGGTCGTGGAAGCCATCAACGCCTTCCTGCTCAAGAACAATTATCCGTTGATTCCTGCGAATACGGATCTCGACCCGCTCGGATGGTATCCGTTCCCGTAGGGTGGTTGCCGCCGTCACACGGCGGTTGAGTTGAGGGCCCGTTGACGGGGGGCGCCAGGGGGCGCTTGCCAAGACACGATAACCGGGGGCAGGACGGCTTCAGAGAGGCTTCCTGCCCCCTTTTTATTGTCAGACCTGTGCAATAGGATGGGCCGAGGTATTCAGCCCCAAAGGGGCGCTTTGGGCGCCCAGGGCAACGCCCTGGGTAACCCGTCCACAGCGCGGATTGAGCCCTGAAGGGGCGGACCATGCGACCTCGGTGCGAAGGTAGGGTAGATGGCTCGCCCCTACAGGGCTCAAACCCATAACCATTCTATTCCCAGGGCGTTGCCCTGGGCTGGTATGGCCGCGCGCCTTCAGCGCTTCAGACGGACTCTCTTATTGCACAGGTCGCTTATTGTTACCGCCAAGGGGGTCGGGAGCGCACGATGGTATCGCAGCATAGACCGCGACTATCCCGCCTTGTCTTTGTTCTCTGCCTGCTGGCCCTCGTGGCCCTTGTGGCGGGTCTCTGTACCCTGGCCAGTTGTCGGCGTAAGGCCAAGAGCAGCGCCGGACCCGAGGCACGAGCGGGGGAGCCGCGCGAGCCACGGGCACGTTCCGCCCTGGCGCGCCGATCCGCGCGGGCACTCCGGCCCAAGCGCACCGCGGCTGAGATGCAGGCTTTGCAGGAACGTCTGAGAATGGTTGCTTCGAGCGCGGTGGCGCCGCAGCCGGAGGGGCGCGCCTTTATCCGAAAACCGAGCCCCGAACAGCAGGAGCTGCTCGACACCGCGGAATCCCGTTTCCGGGACGCGGCTGACACGACCGCCAGAATGGAACTGCTGGACCAGCTGGATGGTGTACCGCACGCCCGCGTGCTGGCCGTGGTCGAGCTGGCTCTCACGTCCACCGACCCCGATATTCGCCGACGCGCGCTTGAGGTGATTGGGGGATATGAAGTGGCCGCGGTCATTCCCGTCTCTCGGCGGGGCCTCACCGATGCCGAGGCGAGCGTTCGCGTCGCGGCGGTCAACGCCTTGGCGGCCGTTTCCGATGTCGGCGTCACCGCGCTCCTGAAGGATGCCATACGGGACCCGGAAACCGAGGTTCGCGCGGCGGTCTTCGGGATCCTGGAGTCGAAGCCAGCGGACCTGCGCCTGGACCTCTACCAGGCAGGAATCCTCTCCGCCTATGAGGACGTGAGCGAAGCCGTGATCTCGGCCATTACCTTTGCCCCCAGCCAGGATGCGCTATACGTGCTTTTCGATGGCCTCAACAGCCCGTCAACCGACATCCGTCGGAGCGTCAATGCCGCATTGTACTTCCTGATCTCGGCGCAGTTCACCACGCGGGCGGAAGCGGTGGGTTGGTGGGAAGCCAACCGGAACCGTTTCAACGCCGAGCTGCAGGAGAAGCGGTGATCGGCTGGGCCTCGTGACACCGCGGCGGCTCGCGACCGGGGTCGGACAAAGCGCTTTCAAGACGATGGGTGCGCCTGCCCTACGAGGCACGGTCGGTAACCAAAGACCTGCATCCCGGTGGCCGTGGCGCCCGTGTTCATGGGCGTGAAGAGGGCGGCGGGCAGGGCGGCGGGGTCTTTGAGATCGGGGCAGATAGCCGCCAGAGCCTTGTCCCAGACCACGAAGTGTACGCGGTTGAGTTCGCAGAACTCCAGGAAGGCGCTTAGGTCGTAGAACTCGCGCAGATGGCGCGGATTGACCAGGTCGGCGTCGGCGAACAGAGCGAGGGACGGTTCCAGTGTGACCACCCTGAGACGGCGGCCGTTGTGGTACAGGTAGGCCGTTGACTCCAGGGCGGTATCCTGGGGCGCAATCAGGCTGGTGCCAGAGGTCTTGAGCCACTCCGCGCAGGCGGCGGTGGCGCGGATTTCGGGGGCTCGTCCGGACATCAGCGGCCGGCGTGCCCGTGAGGCGCCATCCCAGGCCATGATGAGGGCAAAGATGACGGCCACGCCCCCGGCCACACGCGCTCCGTGGCGGGGTTGTTTCGTGTGCATCCAGTCGGCTGCCTGCTGCCAGCCCAGCGCGGCCCACCCCAGCAGCAGCGGGATGGCGGCCGTCACATAGCGTTTGGTGATCAAGGCCACGCCCAGGGCCGCCAGCAACAGCAGCGTGTGCGCCGCGATGGCGACCAGCAGAACCGTCTCAGCCCGCGTCCAACGGCGGCGGCGGATTCGCATCGCGATGACGGGAAACGCCAGCAGCAGATACACGGGGAAGAGGCCACTCACGATCTCGCCCAGGGCCCGGGCCCGCCCGGACGCCTGCCAAGACCCGGATTGACGTGCGGGCGGGGGCGCCCCAGGGATCTTCTTCAGGGCGAGATTCTCATCGGGCTGACGCGGAAGCCGACCGACCAGCGGGGGAAGCTGCACCCCCAGGGAGACCGCCACTCGTTGCACCCGTGTGACCTGTCGTACATCGAGGGCCGGGAAGCCCACCTGGACCCATTCGTAGGCCAGCCAGGGCGAGATCAGGACGAAAGCCAACAACAAGGCGCTCAGGGAACGACGCGGGAAGCGCCACGAACGGATGTTGCCTAGGCGGGTTGCCTGGGCCAGGGTCTCCCGCAGCAGGGCGATGGCTGCGGCAATGGCAAAGAAGATGACCCCGTCACCCCGGATCAGGCACAACCCGGCGCCGCCGACCGCCAGGAGAAGCACCGAGCGCCAGGATTGAGCCTCCCAGAAGGACAGCAAGACGCTCACGACCAGGATGAGGAAAAAGGTCTTGCCGCTGTCCAGCAGGCCAGCCCCGCCGTAGCGGATCAGCCGCGCGCAGAGGACATAGAGCACGACAGCGGTCCAGGCGGGGCGCGCGCCGAAGACACGACGATGCACAGTGTACGTGGGCCAGATACCCGCCGCGAAGAAGAGCGCCGAAGTGATCTTAGCGGCCGTATACGGCGCCGCCCCGAGCCAGGCGAACACACTACCGACGCAGATGAAGAGCGGCGAGATCATGGGCCAGAAGGCATGGGCCCAGTCGCCCTGGCTGAAGGCCCGGATCATGGGCGAGTAGTACGTGGAGGTGTCCTTGCCTGGATCCTGATCAAAGAGGATCATGGGCAGGCAGAGACCGAAAGCCACCAGGGCGAGCCAAAACAACCGACGTGGATAGACGGAGGAGGCGTCTTCGGCGGTCATTCGGGGGTCTCTTTGGGAGGCTTGCCCTCCAATTCCCTGACCCGCGCCTCCAGCAGTGCAAGCTCCTGGAGCAAGCGCAGATTCCGTCGGTTCAGGTCAGTAAGGGAGATACTGACGGAAAAGGAGAACAAAAAGATGATGGTCAGTGCCACGAAAAGCACTGCGCTGGCATTGGCTAAGCGCGCCCATACGGTGAAGCGGTAGAGCCATTCCGGGGCAATGCCGACGGCAAGCACGAAGAGCGCCAAGCCCAGCCAGCCCAAGGCATACTTCTCCTGCAGCACCTTGGCGCGAACCTGGTGCAAGGTGAGGATGAAAGCCGTCACTCCCCCGACCAGCATCAGCGTGTTGGCGTTCATGCCTCGGCCCCTTCCGTCTTCCGGATCCAGTCCACCAGAATCGCCAGAGTCACTTTCACCATGTAGTAAGCAGTATGGAAATGCCGGATGGAACTCTGGCCGCCCTCACGGTGGCGCATGGTCACGGGGAACTCGGCGACCCGCAGGCTGTTGCGCACGCAGTACGACAGCGCCTCGGGTTCGGGGTAGTCGGTCGGGTAGTAGCGCGAGAACACGGCGATGGCGCGCCGGCTGTAGATGCGAAAACCGCTGGTGGGATCGGTCACCCGGACTCCAGCCAGGAGGCTGATGAGTCTGGCGAAGAAGGTGATGCCGACCCGGCGCAGGATCGTGCCACGGTAGCCCTCTCCCGCGGGCGCCAGGAAGCGTGAACCTACGCACAAATCGAGGTTCTTGGCCTGGGCTTCGGCAAGAAGCAGAGGGATCGCGGCCGGATCGTGCTGGCCGTCGCCGTCGTGCTGAACGGCGTAGTCGTAGCGGCCGCGCACAGCGTGAATGAACCCCGTCTGGATCGCACCCCCAATGCCGGTGTTCAGCGGCAGGTTGATCAGTCGGATACGCCGCGTCTTCAGCCTGGCGACCAGGTCGTCGACGACCCGTGCCGTCGCGTCGGTCGAGCCGTCATTGAGCACCAGGACGTCAGCGCTCGGGCAGTGTTGCAGCAGGGCGCCAAGGGTCCGGCCTATGGCTTCCTCCTCATTGTAGGCCGGGATCATGATCAGGACTCGGGGTGACTCGAAACTGCTGCTCATGGTACTTCTTGCATCGAATGGTAGGAACCGCGGCACTTACCCCAGCCCGTCATGGGCAACAATACATAACCATCGGCGCCCCGAATGTCAAGCTGCAAAGGCCCCGAAACCGCCGCCCCGCGTCCCCACGGCGTCTTCTGGAGAGGCGCCTGGCCGCAGGCGCTGGCGGTGGAGCCCACCGCATCTCCATTCCCCTGGAGAGCCGCCTGGCCTCAGGCGTGGCGGTGGAGCCCACCGCATCTCCATTCCCCTGGAGAGGCGCCTGGCCGCAGGCGTGGCGGCGGTGGAGCCCACCGCATCTCCATTCCCCTGGAGAACCGCCTGGCCTCAGGCGTGGCGGCGGTGGAGCCCACCGCATCTCCATTCCCCTGGAGAGGCGCCTGGCCTCAGGCGTGGGCGGTGGAGCCCACCGCATCTCCACCAGACCGCGGGCGGTGGAGCCCACCGCATCTCCACCAGACCAGCGGTGGAGCCCACCGCATCTCCACCAGACCGCGGGCGGTGGCGGCCCACCGCATCTTCAGCCGCCGGGACCGCCGACCGTGGCTGAGGGGTGGCAGAAGGGCGTCTGCGGGCGTATTTTAGGGTGTTCTTGTACGTGGGGAAAAGGTCTCCATGGCAGGGATCATATCAGACCAGGCCGAAGTGCTGAGCAGACCACAAAGGGGCTGACTATGAGAGCACGCACGGACCGACGCTTCACTCTCATCGAACTGCTGGTGGTGATCGCCATCATCGCGATTCTCGCCGCCATGTTGCTGCCGGCCCTGGCCAAAGCCCGCGGCAAAGCGCGCCAGTCGGCCTGCACCAACAACATGAAGCAGATCGGCCTGGCCCTGGCCATGTATGCCGATGAAAATGTCGAGACCATCTGCCCTCTCTACTACTACCGCCTGCCGCCGAATCTGGGGGATCTGATCTGGTTTGAGGACCTCTGCCAGCCCTACACGAACAGCTACGACGTGATGAAATGCTCCGACCACGTAGGCATCAATTACACGATGCTCCGACCCCCCGGCATGGTCAACCCACTCGTCTTTTCGTACTCGCGCAACAGGGACAATTGCAACAGCGGCGTGAAGTTGAGCCTCTACACCAAGCCCGCCTTGACGCTCAATCTGGCGGACACCCTGTCCCGCGAACTGTGGACTTACTCGGCCACGCTGCCCTCGAATGTGGTCCTGGGGGGCACGGGGTACGGCATTGACCAGCGCCACAATCAGCAGTTTAACGGCCTCTATGCCGATGGCCACACCGACTCGTTGCGTTACAGCACCGACGCCATGTGGGCCCCGTAGCCCATAGGAGCCCGAACGGGTGAGTGGCGCACCCCGTCACCTGGGTTGCTTTGTTCCTCTCGTGATTCGGCACGCCGGCTCTGAAACGTGGGGGTGATGCTGGCCCGATTGGGTCGGCGGCGAGCGGCCGTCGGCCGCAAGTAGAAACAGGAACCAACAAGGCTGGACGACCATGGAAAACAGGCGCAGACGTCCCTTCACGCTGATCGAACTGCTGGTGGTGATCGCCATCATCGCGATCCTCGCCGCCATGTTGCTGCCGGCCCTGGCCAAGGCTCGGGAGAAGGCGCGCGGGATCACGTGCTCCGGCAACCTCAAGCAGATCGGCCTCGGCCTGGCCATGTACGCCGACGAGAACACCGATTACATGGCCCCACTCTACTACTATCGCGTGCCGCCGAATCTGGGGGATCTGATCTGGTTTGAGGACCTCTGCCAGCCCTATGTGAACAGCTACGAGATCATGAAGTGCCCCAGCGTTTCGACCGGTTCTACAGCGTGGACCAGCTACACCTATATGCGGCCCCCCGGTACGCCAAATCCGCTGATCTTCACGTACTCGCGCGACCGGACCAACATCAACAACTGGAAGACGCTCGGCCAGTTCACCACGCCCTCCACAACCCTGAATGGGGTGGACACAAACGCGCGTGAACTGCATGCAGGCCTCATCCAGACGGGCGCCGCGACGTACAACATCGACCACCGCCACAACCTGCAATTCAACGCCCTTTACGTCGATGGCCACGTCTTGGCGTTGTGTTACAGCAGTCCGACCATGTGGGTGCCCTAGCCCGAACGCCCGTCCAGCGCCTGCCAGGGCTGTTTCAAGAAACCGGGCTGGGCGGCGCAACACCCCGTGGTCTGTCTGCCGTATCGGGTTGCGCGAGAACACCCGCCGTCAGGCATGGCACAGGCGCCAAGCCAAAGTGGTGTCGCGGTCGCCGTCGGCGACCTTGCCACACGCAGTCCACCCGGCCGACGCGCGGTATGGAGTGCGCGCGGCAGAGGGCCGCGGACGCGGCCCGTCGACGCCGCTTTCACTGCCGGCGGTACGACGGCGGTCGTTTCTTGAAGCAGCCCTGAGCGCCTGCTCGGGTTACTGGCGCACTCCGGTTACCCGTGCTAGTTTACGGGCTTCATGATTTGGCGCGGCTCCTTCGGAGCGCTGGCATGACGCTGGCCCAGGTTGGTCGGCGGTGACCAGCCGTCAGCCGCAAGCAGAAACTGGAACAGACGAGACTGGACAACCATGGCAAGCACACGCAGACGTCCCTTCACGCTGATCGAACTGCTGGTGGTGATCGCCATCATCGCGATCCTCGCCGCCATGCTCCTGCCGGCTTTGGCCAAAGCTCGGGAGAGGGCCCGCACCATCACCTGCGCTTCGAACCAGAAGCAGATCGCCCTGGCCTGCCTGATGTACGCCGATGACAGCAAGGAGATCTTGCCCAGGCACTGCTATCAGCCGGGCCTATCACTCGGTAACAACGCCTGGCAGCGCCAGGTGATCGCTTACGTCGGGGATGCACCACAGACGTTCAAGTGTCCGTCGAACAGCACTGCCATGGATCCCACCAAGTACTGCTACAGTTACTACTACAACCTCTCCACCGTGGCCAACGTGTGCGTCGGTTGCACCTGGCGGCCCCTGGCCCAGATCCTCAAACCCAGTCAGTTGCTCATGCATGCCGATGGCACTAACCTGTCCGGTTGGGTCGGATACTGGGGCCGCACCACGGACACCAGCGATCCGACCAACATCGCTCTGCCGGGCGCCGGCATCCACAACGATGGCAGCAACGCCGCCTTTGTCGATGGCCATGTGGAGTGGGTCCGGCAATTCCAGTTGCGCCTGACCCGCGCATTTTGGGACAGCAATTACTAGGGCTGTTTCTGCGCTCTTGGGGCGGTGAGGTGGCGTTGCCGTCGCCAGTGAGCCGATCGTCGACGGCGAAAGCGCCGACCAAGCCGGAACAAGCCGTCGGCTTCATGAGGCCCTCGCCTGACAGCCCGGACTCGCGACCGCAAGAGGTGTTCGCATGACGGTTCGCCGCAAGTCCATCCTCGTGGTCGTGATCGGCGTACTGGCGATCATGGGGATTGTGCTGGCGCTGGCCGATACCATCCTGGAGCGCCGCACGGCGGGACAGGAAAGAACCCAGATTGAGGCGGGTCTGCGGCGCGTACTGGCGGTACTCCAGCAGGAACAGACGCGGCTGGAAACGCTCACCGGTGACTATGCCTACTGGGATGACACCTGTGCGTATGTGGCGAAACCAGAAGAGACCTACGTCGTCGAGAATTTCTCCGAAGCCGCGCTTGCGCGTCTCCACCTAAACCTTGTCCTGGTCGCCGATCTACAGGGCAAGATCGTCTGCGGCAAAGCCTACGACAGCGGCGCCCGCAGCGGCCGGGAGATGCCGGCCGTACTGCGCCAGCTCCCGCCCAGCAGCCCCCTGCTGCGGCACTCGGACGAACACAGCAAACGCAGCGGTATCCTGAAGACGGAGTACGGACCGTTGCTCATGGTCTCCTTGCCGATCCTGAAGAGCAACTTCCAGGGCCCCGTCCACGGGACCCTGATCATGGGACGGGACCTGGGCCCGGCACTGGTTCGACAGATCGAAGAGGGCACGGGCGTCAGCCTGCAGCTCCTGGCGCCGGATGCCAGCGTTCTACCCGCGAGTGTGCGCACAGCGCCGACGGCTCTGTCGGCGGATTCGGTTGAGATACAGACCCTTGGGGCTGACTGTATTGCCGCCTACGCCAGGCTCTCCGACGTGCTGGGGCAGCCCTGCCTGATCGCCCAGGTTTCGGGTCCGCGGGACCTGACCCGGCAGTTTCGGGCCAACCTACGGTTCTTTCTGGTTCTGTTCGCTCTATGCGCCTCCCTGGTGAGCGCCCTGGTCATTTTGTCGCTGAACGCCACGGTGTTGTCACCGCTGGTTCGGTTAGGGGCTTTTCTGCGTACGGTTCACCCCGGGGAGAGGCTCACGGCACGTTTTCCGCTCAGAGGCAACGATGAGATCACGGTTCTGGCTGCCAGCGCGAACGCGATGCTCGACGTCATCGAACAGGACTTCGAGCAGCAGCGCCGGACCGAAGCGGCCCAGCGCGAGAGCGAAGCGCGCTTGCAGACGCTGTTGGAGAACATGCCTGTCGGCGTCCTGGTGGTCGACGCGCAGACCCACTGCATCCAAGAGGTCAATGCGGCGGCGCTGCGCCTCTGCGGCGCCACCCGTGAACAGCTCATCGGCCAGGAGTGTCACCAGCTCTTTTGCCCGGCGGAACGCGACGCCGGTCCGGTCGTGGACTTGGGCCAGTCGGCGGACAACTCCGAGCACGTTCTCCTGCGCCGTGACGGCGAGCGCCTGCCCATCCTCAAGACCGTGGTTGAGGTGGTTCTCCGTGGTCGTCCGTACCTGCTCGAGAGCTTTGTGGACCTCTCGCGGCAAAAACAGGCCGAACAGGAGCTCCAGCGTGCCAACGATGCCCTGAGTCGGCGCACGGCGGAACAGGAACAGAGTCACCAGCTCATGCTCGGCATGGTGCAGGACCTGGAGGAATCCGGGCGTCATCTGCAGCAGTCCCATGAGGAACTCCGCGAGGCCGCGGAGCGCGCCCAGCAACTCGCCGTGGCAGCCGAAGCGGCCAGCCGGGCAAAGAGCGAGTTCCTGGCGAACATAAGCCATGAGATACGCACCCCCATGAACGCGGTCATCGGGCTCACCGGGCTGTTGCAGCAGACGGTGCTGACCGACGAACAGCGGGAGTACCTCGGGACCATCAGCATGAGCGGCGAGGCTCTGCTGACGCTGGTCAACGACGTTCTCGATTTCTCCAAGATCGAGGCCGGGCGAATGACCCTGGAAATGGAGGAGTTCGATCTGCTCAGCACCCTCAAAGGCGCTCTGGACCTGTTTGCGGAGCGTGCTGCGGCCAAACGGCTGGAGATGAGGTTTAGCCTCGATCCTCGCGCCCCGGCGACGGTCAGGGGGGATGCTGGCAGGGTGCGGCAGGTGGTGGTGAACCTGATTTCCAACGCCATTAAGTTCACCGCTGAGGGGCACATTGTGGTGCGGGTGTTGCTGGAGCGCCAGGACGAGACCGTGTCCTGGCTGCGCTTCGAGGTGCAGGACTCCGGCATTGGCGTACCGGCGGCGGACCAGGGCTTGTTGTTCCAGCAGTTCAGCCAAGTCGATGGGTCGGCCTCGCGCCGTTACGGGGGGACGGGCCTGGGCCTGGCCATTTCGCGTCGGCTGGTGGAGTTGATGGGTGGCCGGATCGGCGTCGAGTCCGAGCCCGGCAAGGGCTCCACGTTCTGGTTCGTTCTGCCGCTGCAACCGTGTGCGCTGCGGCTCGCGCACCCGACTCTCTCGCCAGCCAAGTTGACCTCCCTGCGGGTGCTGGTGGTGGAGGACAATCCGGTCAATCAGATGGTAGCCGTACGCCAACTGGCGAAGCTCGGCTACGTCCACACCGATGCTGTAGCGAACGGGCTGGAAGCCCTGGTGGCGCTCGGCCAGGTGCCCTATGGTTTGGTTCTCATGGACTGTCAGATGCCAGAGATGGACGGCTACGAAGCGACCCGCCGCATCCGCGAGCTGGAGGCGGCGAGCCGGCCGCTGCCGGGCGCCGTCGCGGGCACGCCGCTGCCCATTATTGCCATGACCGCCCATGCGCTGCTCGGCGAACGGGAGAAATGTCTGGCCGCTGGAATGAGCGACTACATCGCCAAACCGGTGCGGCTGGACGATCTTAAGGTGGTACTGGCGCGCTGGACCAGGGCAGAAAACGAGGTGGCACGTGGCAATGAAACTTGAGCCGACGCCTCCCCACCCAGGCCCGTGGCCGCCGACCGTAGCCGTGACCAGGCTGAGTGAGCTTTTCGACGACCTCATTCCGGGACTGGCCGAGCGCGCGGAAGAGTACCGGGCGGAGGTGGATGTGCTGGACGGCGAGACCTGGACGCTCTTCGTGGTCGAGATGCGGCGCTCTCTGGCTCGGCTGGAGGCCGGCAGCGCGGCCCGTAACGCGGACACCGTTCGCGGTCGGGGCCACTCGCTCGAGGGCATGGGCGGAACCATGGGGCTGCCCGGCCTCTCGGTGGTCGGAGCGGAACTGAGCCAGGCGGGGCGGGAACAGGACTGGGAGCGCTGCACGCTGCTGACGCAACGGCTCGGCGCCTGGGCCGCGGTCCTGCGCGAGGCGGAGGGCGAGGTATGACGACCGACGCTCCGACCGCCGACCCAGGCGCTACGCCCACGCCGCTGGGACCGTCCCTTGGACAGATCCTCATCGCCGACGACGATCCGCCCAACCTGGCGGTGCTCCGTAAACTGCTCGGCACGCACGGCTACGACGTGCTGGAAGCGTCGGATGGGCCCATGGCCCTGCGCCTGGCGCAACAGCACCTGCCGAGTCTGGCGCTGATCGACGTGATGATGCCGGGGTTGACCGGTTACGAGGTCTGCGAACGCCTCAAAGCTGATCCCGAAACGCACGAGATCGCGGTCATCCTGGTGACGGCGCGGCGGGGCGTGGAAGACGTCGAGCACGGCCTCGATGCGGGCGCTTTCGACTACATCCGTAAGCCCTTTCACTCCCGGGAACTTCTGGCGCGCGTGCGTAACGCCCTCGCCCTCAAGCGCACGACGGACGAACTCCACCGCTGGCAGCAGATGATGCTACGCGAGATCGAGGTGGCCGGCTCGCTGCAGCGGAAGCTGTTTCCGATCCAGCCGCGGTTGGGTCCGGGCTTCGAGGCACACCTGGCTTACCAGCCCAGTCTCAGCATCGGCGGCGACCTCTTTGATGCCTTTCCGCTGCCAGACGGTCGGCTCTGCGTCTATATGGGTGACGTGGCCGGGCATGGCGTGGCTCCCGCCATCGTCTCGGCGCTGCTCAAGGCTATTATGACCGAGGCCGCCTGCGGTCTGGCTGCCGCCGGGCCGGCCGCGGTGTGCCGGGAAATCCATCAGCGCTTTCGCCAGCATGTGGCCAATCCGGAGCTGTATGTGACGCTCTTCCTGGCGTTCCTGGACCCCCAGCGCTCGGAGTGGACCTGTATGAACTGCGGCCACCCCGAGCCCATTCTGCTGCGCGCCGACGGCACCGACGTCTCCCAGCACCTGGCTGGTCGTGGCGACATGCCGATCGGCTTCTGGTCCGGGACTGCGACGGGCTATACCGTCGACGCCGAGGCGCACGCGACGGCTCCGCTTGGGTCGACCCTGTGGCTGATCACGGATGGGCTTTTCGAGGCCCGTCATCGCGAGACCGGCGAACCCTGCGGCCCGGAGCGGCTGCTGGCGCTGATGCAACGCATCCAGGCTGACGGGCGCTCGGGCAGTCCGGCCTCCGAGTTGCTTGCCGCCCTGCGCGCCGACGGTTTCGAACTGCGCACCGACGATTGCAGTGCCATGGCGGTGGAGTGCGTCGATCCCCGCTCCATTCGGCTGGAGCGCCGGATTCCACTGGAGCTGGGGGCGCTATCCGAGACGGCGGCCGAAGTCGGGAGTATCCTGCAGGCCGAGGGTTGGTCGGAGGAAACGGCCACCGCCGCCCGGCTGGTGGCCATGGAGCACGGCACGAACATCATCCGCCACGGGAAGGCCCCCCCCCACTCAGAGATCCATTTCCAACTGCGCCTGACCGGGACGGTGTGCCGCATGTGGTTCAAAGATCAGGGCCGGGAATGGGATGGCTTGAGCCGCATGCACTCGACCAGCGAGCCGCCTCTCACCAGCGAGCATGGCCGCGGCCTGGCGCTGATCCAGGCGATCAGCAGCCACTCCGAATTCTTCCGGCACGACCATGAGAACGTCGCCTTCTTCACGGTGGACTCAGGGAGGAGTAGCGTACGGTGAGAGTGCTTGTCATTGACGATCAGCCGCAGATTCGCGGGCCGATTTGCATCAAGCTGCTGAGCCTGGGCTATGAGGTTGCGGAAGCCGAAAACGGCGTTCAGGGCTTGGCGCGATACCGCGAAACGAGGCCAGATGTTGTTCTACTGGATATCTATATGCCAGAGAAAGACGGTTTTGAGACCCTGAGGGATTTACTGAAATTCGATCCCAAGGCCACTGTCCTGGCGATGTCCGGCGGAGGCAGTTACAGCCATGTGCAGATCTTGCAGGCTGTCAGCCACATGGGTGCCAAAGCGGTCCTGGCCAAACCGTTCACCTTCGACGAGATGCTGCAAACCATCGCCCGGATCACCGCGCCGCCGCCGGCCAGTCAGGCGTAGAATAGCCGTATGACGTAGCGCAGCAGGAGCTTGCCGTCGTACCACGGGCTTGCCGACACCGCATAGAACGCCTCCGTGGTGTACAGCGTATCCGCGTCCGCCGCGCCGCCGTGGGTCAGCAGTGCTTCGGTGATCAGCCCCGCTTGGGTGCGCAGATAGAGATCACGCCAGTCGGCCGGTAAGCCGAGGATGGCCTCGGGAGACCGGGGTTCCACGCCGACGACGCAGAGGTCGCCACGGAGGACATTGACCAGGCGCGGCAGGACGCGGCACAGCAGATCGCCGAGCCCGAGTGGCTGGCCCGGACCGCGCGCCGGCCGGGCCTCCCCCAGACGCCAGATGCCGACCGTCTGCCAGTGTGTCGGGTCCGCGGCGGCGGGGAGCCGCACCACCTTGTCCTGGCACAGCACAGGCCCGCGACGCCGAAGTGCGAGACCCAGCGCCACGCCCAGCAGAAGGGGCGCGCAGAGCAGGAGTAGCGCCGCGGCCAGCAACCGGGCGAGCACCCTCACCAGCACGCCCCGGTTGTGCTGCTCGGCAATCCCGCTCAGAATGAACGAGTCAGCAATCGTCGCCCCCGCGTCCATGCGGACACTCAGCAGCCGGTTGCGATCGACCAGCGCCTCCGCTACTTCCAGACCCTCGCCCACGTAGCTGCCCGGGAAGATGGCCGCTTGGTTCACCTCCGCCCCGGAGTCGAGCACACAATCGCGCCCAACCACCGCCGCGGGTCCCACGTTGCAGCCTGCCGACACCCGGCAGTTCTCCCCCAGGAAAACGGGCGGGATGATGCGGGCGGTCGGATGGAGGACGACGTTGCGCGATACCCAGACGCCCGGCTCGACCTCGCGCCCGGTCAGCAGGAGTTCGGGAAAACCTTTGCCGAGCACCGCCTGCTGCGCCGCCAGCAACTCGGCGCCCGTGCGTACGCTCAGGAGCCGTTCCGCCGGCCACAGACGCGGCGGCCCAGGCTCACTCAATGAGCGTAAAAAATCCGCTTCATCCGCGTCCTTCGGCGCCAGACCCAGCCGAGCCGCCGTCAACACCGCGTAGCCGGACCAGGTCGACGCCGATACCGCGGCGCTCTCCGAGCCGGGGGCGACGACCAGCCTGACCTCCGACGCCTCCTGGTCCAGCTCCCGCAGCCCCGTCGACAGACGCGGCAGCCGGTCCGCATGGCCCACCAGCACCCGCTGCGTGGGATCGCCCAGATCCAGGGCCCGCAACGCCACGTAGGGCCGTTCGCCGTCGCGCACGAGGTGATAATGGAAACGGCTGCCCCAGCGAGTGCCGTCGCCGAGGAGGGACTCGACCTTCTCGGGCAGATGGCTGAGCACCAGGTGGAACTCGCTGACGCCCCTGCCCACCAGGTACTCCACGACGTGCTGGATGAACGGGCGGTCAACCAGCGTCAGCATGGGCGACGGACCGCGGTCCCCTAACAGAGTCAGTCCAGGAGCGACCTTGGCGGCGAAAAGCACAGCCTTCATCAGTAGGCCCCTTTCCCCAAGAGTACCGCCGGCACGGTCAGGAGAAGAAGCTTAAGGTCCACCCACTGACTTTGGCTCTCGATATACTGCACATCGAGCTGCACTTGCTGATCGAAGGGGATATCGCCGCGACCGCTGACTTGCCAGATGCAGGTAAGGCCAGGCTTCACGTCCAGGCGTCGCCGGTCGGCCAGGGTGTACAGCTCCACCTCGCGCGGCACCGGTGGCCGTGGCCCGACCAGCGACATGTCCCCCTTGAGCACGCACCAGAACTGCGGCAGCTCGTCGATGCTGGCGCGCCGGATCAGACGTCCGATCCAGGTGATCCGCGGGTCACGCTTCATCTTGAAGGTGATGCTCTGGTGGCCATGGTCGCTCTGCGCCATGAGCTTGTCCTTGAGAGCCTCGGCGTTCACAAGCATGGAGCGGAACTTCGGAAAAGGGAACTCCCGGCCATACTGACCCACGCGTCTCTGCACGAAGAACACCGGACCGCCGTCGGTCAGCTTGATCAGCAGGCCGAGCACGACAAAAAATGGCAGGAGCAGGGTCAGCGCCAGCAGGGAGCACACCACGTCCATGGCACGCTTGAGCAGTCGAGTGCCGCCGACTACCGCCAACCAGGCATAGCGCTTGCGCCAGTAGCGCAGGCGGTTGCGCCAGTCGCCGGCCACGCCGCCGCCATAGCGCCGGTGCAGCTCTTCCAGCAGCTCGAGGCGCCCCGGAGCCGGGCGGGTCTGGGTAGACTCGTTCATGCCGTGGTCTCCGCGTCAGGCCGCCACCTGGCGGTGGGCGGCTACGTCGTGCAGCACGCGCTGAGTACGCCGGACGGTGGCGGCTATGACCAACAAGTGAGGCACCGTTCGGTACTCTCTGGGGTTGAGAGAAGGGTGAATCGAAGGGCCCTGATGGTGCGCCATCCCGGCTAGGCGCGAAACGCCCGCAGGGCCTCCTCGCGCGAGTTCAAAATGTCCAGGATGCGGTGAAACCGCACCAGTTCAAAGACTACCCGCACGGACTTCGAGACGTTGCATATCTTCAGGTCGCCGCCGCGACCGGTCAACTGCCGCATGGTGGAAAGGAGGGCGCCCAGCCCCGAACTGTCGACAAAGCCCACCTCGCCGAAGTCCAGCACCGCTTTGCCGCGGTTCTCAAGGAGCGGCCCAAGGTCGCGCTTGAACTCGTCCGTGTTGGCCGCATCCAGCGCCTTCGCATGCACCTTGACCACCACCACGTCAGCGATTTCCTCAGCCGTAATCTTCATGTTCGCCCTGTGCCTCGCTCGCCCGTGGGCCGCCAGCACCAAGCGGTGGCCCGTTCTGATCAACCGGTCGCGCCCTGCCCGTGTCCGGGTACTGAAGACCCAGCCACCGTGGTTACATTATACAACATACTGACCAAACCTGCATATGCGAGGTTCGCGCTTTGACCCCTCCACCTCGGGCGCAGGTCAGTTCCGTAGGGGTTTGCTGGTATGAGAACCGCAGAGGGTCGAGGGCCTGCCCGCCGTGGTGGGTCGAGAGACGAGTGTCCGAGTCCCCCCCCGTCGATTCGATCCCGATTTCAATCTCGATCCGCCATCCCACCGCTACGGTTTCGCGGCGGTACCCCCAGCCGCGGAAGTCGCGGGGTCGCCTCTGCCTCTTCAGCCCCGAAGGGGCGCCATCCCTTCTGCCTCTTCAGCCCCGAAGGGGCGCCATCCCTCAGCCCAGGGCAGCGCCCTGGGTACCGG
>CAILKC010000679.1 GCA_903834675.1 uncultured Victivallales bacterium
AAACATTGCCGCATGGCCGAAGTACACTCTAGGGTATGCCGAGCAATTCCGCAGCAGAGACCCCTATCCGTGCTGGCTGTTACTGCCGGATCAGCAGCGACCCCAACGACAAACGCGAAGGTGTGAACCGTCAGCGCGACGACACTTCCGCGCTGTGCGAAGTCAAAAGCTGGCAGGTAGCCGGGTATTACATCGACAACGACCGCAGCGCATCGTCTGGCGGGGACCGCCCCGAGTGGGACCGGCTGCTGGCCGACATCAAGGCCGGGAAGATCGACGCCATCGCCGCGTGGGACCAGGACCGCGGCTGGCGCATGATGCACGAATTGGAGACGCTGCGACGGTTCTTCACCGGCCTGGGTCGGGAGATCAAGTTGGCGACCACCGGACAGGGCGACATCGACCTCTACAGCCCTACCGGAGTGCTGACCGCCCAGATCAAGACCGCGGTGTCCGAGCACGAGATAGCCATGATGCGGGTCCGCCAGCGCCGCGCGGCCCGCCAGCGCGCCGATCAGGGTCGCCCGAAGTGGCGCAGGGCATTCGGGTACGTCCCGTACACCGGGATCAAGCAAGACGGGACCAAGCAGGACGACGACGGTATGCGGCTGCTCGATCCGGTGACCGCGCCGTTGGTGCAGGAGGCATACGCCGCGATCATCGCGGGCGCATCGCTCAACGACGTGTGCCGGATGCTGAACAGCCGGGAGGCTTACGGGCTGACCGGCAGGCCCTGGACGCCGACGACGGTAAGCATGTTCCTGCGGTCGCCGCGCAATGCCGGCCTGCGTTCCCACACTGACACCGCCACCGGAGTGACCGAGATCGTCGGTAAGGGCACGTGGCCGGGGATCGTGACCGAGAAGACCTGGCGGTCAGCGCAGTACGTTTTCAGCGCGCCCGGGCGGGCACCGGGCCGCAAGTCGGTGCGCAAGCACTTCCTGACCGGGGTGATGCGGTGCGGCAAGTGCGCCGCCGCGGGTGTCGATGCTCGACTGTCGGGTCAGTGGATCATGCACAAGACCGGCGGCAAAGCGGGACGCCCACCGGCCGGGCAGCAAAAAGAACCCCACCCCGGGCAGGTCGCCCACTCGATCACCTACGCCTGCAAGACATGCCGCGGCTGCTCGATCCGCGCCGAGCTTGTCGAGCCGTTCCTCGTCGCAGCCATTGGGAGGCGGCTGGCCGAACCTGACGCCGTGGACCTGTTGCGGGCCGAGGCTCACGACGAGGCCGACTCCGAGAGGATGCGCCTGGAGAAGTCGAACCTGTATATCCGCCTCGACGAGATCGCCATCGAGCGGGCGCAAGGGCTGATGACTGGACAGCAGGTGCAGACCGCCAACGCCTACATACAGGCGCAGATCACGGCCATCGAGGCCCAGGAGCGCGACGCCGAACGGGTGCGGGTGTTCGACGGCATCCCACTGGGCACCGAGGAGGCCGTTGACGCCGTCAACCACCTGACACCGGACCGGTTCCGCGCGGTGCTGGCGCTTCTGGCTACGGTGACGATTGCCCCGGTCGGCAAGGGCGGCAAGACATTCAGGGACGAGCGGATCGGGGTGGACTGGCAGTGAGCGACGACGACGACCGACCCCCCGCGATACGTGCACTGGACTGGCATGCGCAGCGCGCCGCCGCGGTCGAGGCGGGAAGCCGTTCGTCGTTTGACCGGCCGCACTTCCTCATCGTCTGCGACCACGGTCACCGTGGTGACCACGCCGAGTGCGATCACCGGACCGGGTGCCGCCTGGTCGATCCGGTCGCAACACTTCCGTGGTTCCCGGGAAGTCAACAGTGGTGGGCCGCCGAGGCTGTCAACACCGACACCGTGATCGTGTGGCCCAGGACTGGCGACGCCGAGGTGGGCAGCGATCCCTGGGCCGTGCAGGGCGACCCCGAGCCCGAGGGCGGCGACCCCAACTATGAGTCCATCGACATCCGCTGCCGCGCCGCTGATTGCCGCACCTGGGATCTGCGCTGCGCCAACGACGAAGCCCTACAGAGGGTGCTCAACGGCGTGATAGATCTGATCGTCACTCGCCCCGACTTCGCCGCGGTCTACGCGCCGTCAGTGAACAACTCGCGGATCGTGGTGACCTTGCAGGGGTTGCACGTCGCACAGAAACACGTCACCGCGCGCTGACCCGCTGCGGCGTGATCCGCTGCTAAGGTAAAACGCGATCCGGTATTTCAATTCCCGGCAGGCTTTGACATGCCTAGGAATTGAATTGTCCGACCTTCGCCATCACGGCGCTAAAGTTGCCGCTCTCACCCGCTCCCGCACACCCGACGACCCGGTGCTGGTCGACGCCCGGCGGGCACTCGAAATCGCCCAAAACAACTCCCGCATCGACGCGTTGATTGCCGCGGCCACGCCGCTGACCGACGAGCAGCGCACCCGCTTGGCCGAACTGCTTAAGCCCGTCCGCATTGGCGGTGCGACCGGATGACCAGACGAAGAAGCCCGGCCGTTTCCGACCGGGCCACCTCGACACCCTCATGTGCTGATGCCGAGTCTACTGCCACCCGCTGCCAGCGGTGCCGTCGTCGGGTTTGGGCCGTTCGCAGTGTCGCGCGCTGCGCTGGGCCCGTCTGTTACCGGGTGGTCAGCGCGTGAACGCCGCCGAATTGGCCCGCCGCGGTGCGGAATTGGCCCGGGGCCGCAGGCACGCCGCCGCGCAGTTGCCGCCCGTTGGCCCGCCGCCGGCCGCCGAGTTGCTGATGGTTGGGGCCCTGCTGTGGCCGAGGCCCGGCCTTGACCCCGGGCCGGTGCTGGCCCTGGTGGCCGACGACGACGTGGCCGACCCGGCGCTGGCCCAACTGCTCGGCGTCATTCGCTCGATGGTCTACGCCCACGAGTCGCTCGGCCCGGCAATAGTCCTCGATGAGCTCACCCGCAGCGATGGGGCGGGCGGCCCGGTTGCCGACCGACTGCTGCAAGCGACCACTTGCGGGGCGGTTCCCGATGCGGTGCGCGGATACGCGGCCGCCGTGGTGGCTGCCAGCCTGCGCCGCCGCGTGGAGTCGGCCGGTAACGCGCTGACCGAGGCCGCCGCGCAGTTGCATGAGGATGAGCTCGCGCCGTTGGCTCAGCGGGCCGCCGCTGCCGTGGTCGATTGCGCCGCCCGCCTCGAGCGTCTGCGGGGTGAGCGATGAGCTACGCCGAGGCGTACATCAGCGATGCCGACTATCAGCCGCCCACCGAGCCGACCGATTACTGGCCCGGGGAGGAACAGCCAAGCCGCAGCAACGGGTCACGCACTGTTGACGACCAGGGCGACGGTGACCACTCGCCGCAGTGCCCGCCGCTGAGTTCTGCGCTGCTGACCCGCTCGGCGCTGCGGGACCTACCCGACCCCGCTCCGCTCATCGACGGCGTACTCGACCAGGGAACCGTTGCGCTGCTCTACGGGCGGTGGGGCACCGGCAAGAGTTTCGTAGGCCTCGATTGGGCCGCGAGCATTGCCACCGGCCGACCGTGGCAGGGACGGCGAACCGAGCAGCGTCGGGTCCTCTACGTCGCCGCCGAGGGCGCCTACGGGCTCAAGGGCCGCCTCGATGCGTGGGAGGTGGGCTGGCAGACCGAGATCCACGACGGCGCCCTCGACATTCTCCCGCGCCCGGTCAATCTCACCCGCGGCCGTGACGCCGTGGAACTGGCCGCACTGATCGGCGAACGCGACTACGGCCTAGTGGTGCTCGACACGCTGGCCCGCTGCATGGTTGGCGCCGACGAGAACAGCGCCAAGGACTGCGGCGAAGTGGTCGACACCCTGGTGCGCCTGCGGGAGCAGACCGCCGGCGGCCGTGCGGTGATCCTCGGCGTTCATCACACCGGCAAGGACGGCAAGACGTTCCGCGGCTCGTCGGTGTTCGAGGCTGGCGCTGACACCGTGTACTCGCTGAACCGCGATGACGGCGTGATCGTGCTCGACCGCGAGAAGCGAAAAGACGGGCCGAAAACCGACCGCCACCAACTCAAGATCGACGCCATACCGGACACCGGAAGCTGCGTGATTTCCCTCCACCGAGGGGTGGAGAAACCACCCCGCGCACAGGCACTTTTCGCCACCTTCCTCCACTATTTCTCCACAACCGGAGCAACGAAGTCCGAACTGCGTGCGGTCGCCGAACTGACAGACGGCACGTTCTATCGCGCACTGTCTGACCTGGTGCAATCCGGCGATTTGGTCAATGAGGGAACCGCAAAGCGGCCGTTCTACCGGGCGGTACAGCCGTGACCGCTCTCCACGTTCTCCACAGTTCTCCACCCGAGTCACATTTTCTCCGCCACTCCACCCCTCCTACGGAGTGGAGGGGTGGAGGAAGTGCAGCGGCGGAAGTGGTGGAAACAGAGGCGAACCGCAGCGGTGTGCAACCGAGCAGTCCCGTGGCGCACGCCGCCTATCGGGCTGGTCTGTGTATCGACTGCCGACTCCTGCCGTACTCCGCGGGCCGACCGCGGTGCAACCACTGCCATGCCATCCATGCCAACCACAACCCCGAAGGACAACCATGACCATCTCGTCCGACTTCCCGGTCCTCGACGCCGACCGCACCACCGACACCGCCGAGGTCGGCCGCCACATCTGCGACGTGTTCGCGCCCTTAGAGCCGCGCATCCCCGAGACCGACGACTGGGTGGCAATGCCGCTGCGGCTGGCCTACTCCCAGGCGGCCGGCTGGTATCTGGAAGTCGGCCCGTACGACCTGGACCGCGCCGACATCGAAGTGCTGCGGGCCGCCATCACCGCCTATGACGCCGCGGTGGGCCGCCGATGACCGCCGCCACCCTGGCCGTGATGCTCGGTACGCCCCCGAACCTCGACGGCGCCCGGTGCGTCGGGCGGTGGTCGGTGTTCGACGACCGCGGCCCCGACGATCCCGGCGGCCCCGACCTGACCGCCGCGGCGCTGCGCTTGTGCGCGACATGCCCGGCCCTGATCGCCTGCGGGCAGTGGGTTGATGCTCTGCCGCCCGGGCGTCGGCCGTCCGGTGTCGTGGCCGGGCGGGTGCGCCGGTTCACACCCCAACGGCGGGAGGGTGTCGCGTCGTGATTGCCATGCGCCCGCTCTGTGTGACGTGTTTCCGCCAGCCCCGCGAGCCTGGTAGCGCCCGGTGCTCGGACTGTGGTCCCGGCCGGATCAGGCCCGTACGGCCACCGGCACGACCTACCCGCCCACTTACCCCGATGGATCATGCCGCCGAACTGCTCGGTGACAACGACATCAACACCGAGGAGAACTCCAACCATGACACCCGATAAGCGCGGGCCGCTGGCCGCCCTGACCTACGCGACGAACTCCGAGCACCGCACCGAGGAATCGTTGTCAGATGCCGTGAAGGTTCACGCCGCCGGGCTGGACCGTGGGCGGCTGCTGCGACTGCTGCACTCGCTGCTGTGGCTCTACGGCGACTCATGCCGTGCCGTCGACAAGCTGACCGGCGCCCTGGAGCGGACCGCGGGAACCGGCTCGGCGCAGCGGATCTCGCGCAAGCTCGACGGCGACAACCCCGGAACCGTCACCGATGGCGCGTAGGATCGACACCGCAGACCGCGTTACCGCCGTCCGCCCCGCAGGCCCGCACCCGCCGATTACGGCGCGTAGCCAGCCGCCAGGGGACGCCGGAACCGCGCTCTCGTCTTTACGCGCCGCGCAGCGCCGGAAGTTATCGGCTATCCGCGCACCCGGCGATTCAACCCCACTGTCATCTAGCGGTTCCCGGCAACGACCGGGACACCGCTCATCCCCGTAAAGGAATCACGATCATGAGCACATTCGTAAACATGGGCCGGGCCGACGCCGTGCGCCGCCTGGAGGACATCCAAACCCGTATGGAGCGGCTCGGTGCCAAGCACCGGCTCAGCACGACCGAGCAACGCGAGTTCGACCAGTTGGCCGAGGAATTCGAGGACTACTCCGGCCATGTCGACCGCCTCGACCGCCGGGTCAAGATCACCGAGGACATCCGTACCGGCCGGGTCCGCACCGAGCGCGGCAGCGTCGGGGCCGAGGACACCCCCGCCACGGGGCACCGGGATGCCGCGCTGCGCACCCTGGAGCGGGCCGTCACCGATGAGCGTGTCGCCCCGGCCGGGGCCGAGATGGTGGAAACGCTGCTCGGCGCGGGATCTCCGCTGTCTCAGAGTTGGACCGCCCGTTGGACCGTAGCCACCGGGAACCCGGCCTATGAACGCGCGTTCGCCAAGAAACTGTCCGACCCTGAGAACGGGCACCTGACCTGGACCGCCGAGGAAGCCGACGCGTGGCGGGTGGCCTCGATGGTGCAGACCGAGCAGCGGGCCATGAGCCTGACCGATTCGGCCGGCGGCCACCTCGTACCCTTCACCCTGGACCCCGCCGTCACGATTACCGGTGCGGGCAGCATCAACCCGCTGCGCCAGATCGCCCGGGTGGTGCAGACCGCCACCGATAGCTGGAACGGCGTCACCTCCGCGGGCGTGACGGCCGAGTGGCTCGACGAGGCGACCGAAGCCGCCGACGCCGCGCCGACCCTCGGTGCCGCACCGATCCCGGTGCACAAGGCGTCGGCGTGGGTGCCCTACTCGTTTGAGGTCGGCATGGACGGCGCCAACTTCCTGTCCGAACTGGGCCGGCTGCTGCTCGACTCCTATGACCAGTTGACCGCCGCCGCCTACACCACCGGCAGCGGCACCGGCCAGCCCAAGGGCATCGTCACCGCGCTGGCAGCGGCATCGGGAACGGTGGCACTGATCACCCCGGCCGCCGCGGAAACCCTGACCGCCCCCGACGTGTTCGCGGTGCAGAACGCGTTGCCGCCCCGGTTCCAGCCCAACGCATCGTGGACCGCCAACCTCGGCGTCATCAACACCCTGCGCCAACTGGAGACCACCAACGGTGCGCTGCGGTTCCCGTCGCTGCAGGAGACCCCGCCGAGTCTGCTGGGCCGGATGGTCTACGAGAACAGTTCGATGGATGCGACATGGAACACCGCCGCGACCGCATCCAACTACGTGCTGATCTACGGCGACTACGGTCAAGGCATGGTCATCTGTGACCGCATCGGAGCCACGCTGGAAACGGTTCCCCACGTTTTTGGGGCCAATCAGCGCCCGACCGGCCAGCGCGGCGCACTGTTGTGGGCCCGAACCGGATCGGATGTCGTCGCGCCCCAGGCGTTCCGCATGTTCAATCTGAGCACGGCGGCATAAGCCCAGGACTTCCGCGGTGTGTGTGCTGGTCGGGTGACGCAACCGCGGAACACACGCGCACGGCGGGCGGTATACCAGTCCCGCCCGCCGTGCGCACCACCACTGGGAACGCTCGAAGTGAACGCCAGCCCGATGCGCGT
>CAILKC010000680.1 GCA_903834675.1 uncultured Victivallales bacterium
GCTTGAACTGTGGCCGCCGGTCTTTACATTACGCGCCGTCTTCGGGTTCCTGAGAGTGGGGTTTCTTGGGCCAGCGTAAGGTGTGGCAGGAGTTCGGCTATGGAGTTGCTCATCCAGGCGCTGACCATCATGAGTGTCGGCATGGTTTTGGTGTTCGTTTTTCTGGTTCTTGTCATCGGTGGCATCGCCGCCACGGCCCGGCTGATCCGTCGCTATGAGTCTCGGCTGGCCACCGTGGCCAGCGCCGCTGACCCCGAGCCGGAACGGCTGGCGGCCGTGATTGCGGTGGCGCTTACCGAGACCGGCACAAGCTCCTGACCTCGACCGTGGAGGATGAGACCGTGGCTCGCGTACAACTCACCGAATTAGCGCTTCGCGATGCGCATCAGTCGCTGTTTGCGACCCGCATGGTCACCCGCGACATGCTACCCGTGGCCTCGCTCCTCGACCGCGCCGGCTTCTGGTCCCTCGAGACCTGGGGCGGCGCCACCTTCGACTCCTGTCTGCGCTATCTCAACGAAGACCCCTGGGAGCGCATCCGGCAGCTCAAGGCCGCCATGCCGAAGACCCCCATGCAGATGCTGCTGCGCGGCCAGAATCTGCTGGGGTATAGGCATTACGCCGACGACGTGGTCGAGTGCTTTGTCGAGCGCGCCGCGGCCAATGGCGTGGATGTCTTTCGGGTTTTCGATGCGCTCAACGATCCGCGCAATTTGCAGACCAGCATGCGGGCGGTGAAGCGCGCTGGCAAGCACGCCCAGGCCGCCATCAGTTACGCGCTGACGCCGGTGCATACGCTTGAACTCTATGTTGGGCTGGCCCGTGAGTTGCGCGAGTTGGGGGCCGATTCGCTCTGCATCAAGGACATGGCTGGCCTGCTGAAGCCCTACGACGCTTTCGAGCTGGTGCAGGCCTTGCGGCGGGCCACGGGCCTGCCCATCCAGGTGCATTCTCACGCCACCACCGGCATGTCCGTGGCCACTCTGCTCAAGGCGACCGAGGCCGGGGCGGAGCTGCTCGACACCACGATCTCCTCGCTGGCCATGGGCACCAGCCACTCGCCCACCGAGACCCTCGTCGAAATCCTGCGGGGCACGCCCTGCGACCCCGGTCTCGACCTGAAGCTCCTGGTCGAGATCGCGGCCTACTTCCGCGAGGTGCGCCGCAAGTACAGCGCCTTCGAGTCGTCCTTCAGTGGCGCGGATACCCGCATCCTGGTGTCCCAGGTCCCCGGCGGCATGCTGTCCAACCTCGAGAGCCAGCTCAAGGAGATGAAGCAAGCCGGGAAGATCGACGCGGTGCTCGCCGAGATCGCGGTGGTGCAGAAGGACTTCGGCTACCCGCCCCTGGTCACGCCGACGTCGCAGATCGTCGGCACCCAGGCCGTCTTCAATGTCATCTTCGGCCGCTATGAAAAGCTCACCAGCGAATCCTGCGACCTGCTCATCGGCAACTACGGCCGCACCCCGGCTGCCCCCAACCCGACTCTGCTGGCCAAAGCGCTGAAACAGCTCAACCTGACGGCGCCGGTCAGCGGGCGTCCGGCCGATCTTCTGGTCAACGAACTGCCGAAACTCGAGCATGACCTGAAGACGGCCCTGGGGGTGGCCACGGTGTCGCGCGACGACGTGCTCACCTACGCCATGTTCCCCCAGGTCGCGGCGAAGTTCTTTGGCACCCGTGCCAAGGGGCCGGTGAGCTTCGATGCGGCGCCGGTCGCGCCCACGGCAGCGCCGCCGCCCGGCGCCGGGGGGGGCCGGGGGTCGTACACCGTCACCGTCGGCGCCAAGGAGTACGTCGTGCGCAGCGTGCCGGACCGGGCCGCCGGCACCTTGGCGCTCACGGTGGAGGGGACGACCTACAACGTCCGCGTCAAGCCCGTGGCAGAAGTCGCCCCGGCCGCGTCCGGCGCCGCCCCCGCGGCTCAGGTACACCAAGCGCTGGCGCCCATGCCCGGCACCATCGTGCGGCTGTTGTGTGAGGACGGCCACCGGGTCGAGGCTGGCGACCCGATTGTGATCATGGAAGCCATGAAGATGCAGGTCGAGGTCAAGGCGGCCCACCGCGGGGCGATCCGTTACCGCGCCAAGGCGGGCGATGCGGTCGAGGGCGATGCGGTGCTAGCGGAGATCGCGACGCAGGAGAGCGCACGATGAGCCGACACTGCCGCATGCGCTCCTGGTTTTGGGCGGGCCTCACGGTCGCGCTGCTAGCCTTGTTGGTGTCGGTAGCCGGGGCCGCCGACACCAGCGCGGCGAGCGCTTCCCAGCCCGTCGGCGAGCAGATTTCGGTGAGCCAGTGTCTGCTGAGCGTGGTCAGGACCACCGGGATCTACGACTTCCTGACCGGCGACGGCTGGAAGCGTCTCGTCATGATCATCATCGGTGGGATCCTGATCTACCTGGGGGCCGGCAAGGGTTTCGAGCCGCTCCTGTTGGTGCCGATCGGCTTCGGCACGGTGCTGGTCAACGTGCCCTTTGCCGGCATGGGTAACGAGCATGGCCTGCTCGGCCTGATCTATACCTACGGCATCGCCAACGAGTTGTTGCCGCTGATCGTGTTTATGGGGATTGGCGCCCTGGCTGACTTCGGACCGCTGCTGGCCAGTCCGCGGACTGCTATCCTCGGCGCCGCGGCGCAGTTTGGCGTCTTTGGAACCCTGCTGGGCGTGGTGGCGCTGAACCTCATTCCCGGGGTCAACTTCAACATCAAAGAGGCCTGCTCGATCGCGGTGATCGGCGGCGCTGACGGCCCCACCTCCATCTACGTCGCCTCCAAGTTCGCCCCGCATCTGATGGGCTCCATCGCGGTGGCGGCGTATTCCTATATGGCGCTGGTGCCGCTGATCCAGCCCCCCATCATGAAACTGCTGACCACGCCGGCGGAACGCCGTATTCGGATGCGGCAGGTGCGCCCGGTCAGTCGGCTCGAAAAGGCCATCTTTCCGCTGCTGGTGCTGGCCATGTGCATCCTGCTGCTTCCCGCCGCGGTGCCGTTGATGGGGTGCTTCGCCTTCGGCAACTTCGTCAAGGAGTCGGGGTCGGTGGAGCGCATCACCAAAGCCTTGCAGAATGAAGTGATGAACACGGCGACCATCTTCCTGGGCTTGGGCGTCGGCATGCAGATGTCCGTCGAGCGCTTCATGCACATGACGACGCTGGGGATCATCGTGCTGGGCTTGCTCGCCTTCAGTCTCGGCACCGCCGGCGGCGTCCTTTTTGCCAAGCTGATGAACGTCTTCTGCAAGACCAACCCAGTCAACCCGCTGATCGGCTCAGCCGGCGTCTCTGCCTTTCCCATGGCTGCCCGCGTCTCGCACAAGCTGGGGCTGGAGGCGGATCCGCACAACTTCCTGCTGATGCATGCGTTGGGCGCCAACGTCGCCGGCCAGATCGGCTCGGTGGTGGCGGCGGGCATCATCCTCGCCATCTTCGGCGGCTGACCTCCCTGCGGACCAGATTACGGGTCGCCAGGAAGGCAGTTCCAGGCGCCCAGGCGCCGAGCCGGAGGCGACCGTCCGCCAGAGCACAGTCGGAGCACACCCCATGCCTCAACGGTCATCCACCAGACCCCCGGCTGCAGGGCGGCTGCTGGCCGCGGTGGCGCTGGCTGCCCTGCCTGCCCTGGCCGCGGAGTCCGACCTCCCACGCCTCGAACGCGCGGTCGGCGAGACGGTTTCCCTGCGCCAGGCAGCCCACGAGGCCGAGGTCGCCTGGGCCGAGCAACGCCCGGCCGTCGAGGCGCGCCTGGCCCTGCTGCAGCAACAGCGCACCCTGGCCGACGAGCAGCTTCGCGCCGCGCGGCAGTCCGCCGCGACGGCCCTGGCGTCACGTCAGCGCCTCGAGGCGGACGTGGCCCAGTCTGGCGATGCCTTGTTGGCGTTGGCCGCGCCGCTGCGTCAGGCCGAGGAGCGGCTTCGTCGCCTCGCGCCGCGCCTGCCCGAGCCCCTGAGCCGTTCCCTGGCAGAGCGATTGAAGGCCCTCCCGCCGGCCCCGGCGGAGATCACCGTCGAGACTCTCGCCGAGCGGCTCAAGCTCGTCTTCGGACTGCTCGCGGAGATCGACCAGTTCGCCCATGGCGTCGTCCTCACCCGCCAGACGCTCGCGGCCTCGAGTGGCGTCGTCCGCGAGATGGACGTGCTCTACCTCGGCCTGGGCGCCGCTTTCGCGGTCTCCAGTACCGGCGACCTGGCCGCCGTCGGGATTCCGGGGGAGAACGGTTGGCAATGGCGCTGGGAACCGGCCTTGGCCCCGGACCTCAGCGCCGCCGTGGCCATCTATCGCAAGGACCGGCCGGCCGCCTTCGTCAACCTGCCGCTGGAACTCGCGCCCAAGCTCGGAGGGGCGCCGCCATGAACCGCCGTCGCCAGCTCCATCCGCTGCTTGCCGCCGCCTGGGTCGCACTGGCGCTGGCCGGACAGCCGTTAGGCGCGGCCGAGCCCGTCGCCCAGGCGTGCGCCACGGCCGAAGCGGATGTTGTTACGCTCCGTCGGCAACTCGATGAGACCTACACTCGCCTCGGCGCCGAGAAGCTGCGCCTGACCCAGGAATCCGAGGCTCTGGCCACGCAGACCCGCACCCTCCAGGCGGACGCCGACGCGGCGCTCGGGCAGAGGCGCGAGCACGAGGAGGCGCTGCGCCAACTCGGCGAGGAACAGGCGCGGTTGCGCCAACTCTCCCGCACCCTCGCCAATCTGAGCCTGGAGTACCGGCGCGACTTCGAATCACGGCTGTCCGTGGCCGAGGTCGACGCCGCGGAGCCGACCCTGACCCGTCTCGACGCGGCTCTCGGAGCCGCTCCCGAAAGCCTCGGCGCCACCCCCCTCGCGGCGCTCCTCGGTGTCAGCCTGGAGCGCGCTGAGAACGCCATCGGCGGCCGGCGTTTCCCCGGCCGGGCGCTCGCCGCCGACGGCCTGCTTCTGGAGGGCACCTACATCAGCTTCGGCCCCCTGAGTTTCTTCCAGGCAAAGGACGGTCCCGTTGGGCTTGCCGTACAGCAGATCGGCAGTCTTCATCCCCTGGTCTATGCCCGCTTTGACGCACCCCGGAAAGCGGCCTTGGACTCCCTCTTCGCCAGCGGTCGGGGCCGGGTGCCGGTGGATGTCACCATGGGCGCTGGCATTCGGCTGGAGGAATCGCGCGAGACCCTGGTCGAACACCTGACCAAGGGCGGCCCGGTCATGGTCCCCTTGTTGGCGCTGGGACTGGCCTGCGCTGTGATCATCTGCTACAAGCTCACCGTGGTGCTCACCCTGGCGACCGGGCGTTGCCAGGAGCGCGTCATCGAGATCATCGCCGCCGTCAATGCCGGGGAGGTGGCCCGCGCCGAGACGCTGGCGGCCACCCTGCGCGTGCCTCTGCGGGCCGTCATCCGCGCCGGCCTGGCGCATCGTGATGCTACCAAGGAGCACCTGGAGGAAATCCTCTACGAACAGATTCTGGTACAGGTGCCCGCCATCGAGCGCTTCCTCAGCCCTCTCGCGGTCGGCGCCAGCGCGGCGCCGCTGCTCGGGCTCCTGGGCACCGTCACCGGCATGATCCGCACCTTCCGCCTCATCACCGTCTTCGGCACCGGCGACGCCCGCCTGCTTTCCGCCGGCATCTCCGAAGCCCTGATCACCACCGAAGTGGGCTTGATGATCGCCATCCCGACGCTGCTCTTCCATGCGTACTTCTCCCGCCGGGTGCGTCGTGCGGTGGGCCTGGTTCAGGAGGTCGCCGTGACCTTTGTCAACGGCATCAAGCTCAAGGGAGCGGGGCCGACATGACCACGGTATCGTCACAGCTCGCCTGCCTGTGGGAAAGCCTGGCCGCCGGCGGCTGGCTGATGGGACCGCTGTTCCTCGCCGCCTTCCTCATCTGGGCTTCCTACCTCACCCTGCTCATCAAGCTCCGTCAGGCGCTCCGGGGTATCGACGCCTACGACCTGGACTTGGAGCAACGCCTGGCCGGCGCCGATCCCGAGGCTCTGTGTGCGTACCTCGCCACCCTGCCGGGGGCCGTACCTCGCATGATCCGCCACGTGCTGTTGCGCCTGCGGGCCGGGCTCACCTTCCGCGAGGCCAGCTCCCAATGCCGGTTCCTGGAAATCGATGAGTACAACTACGCTATGGTCTGGCTCGCGGCGCTCATCGTCGCGGCCCCCTTGCTCGGCCTGCTCGGAACCGTCCTGGGGATGATGGATACCTTCAACGCCGTGGCCCTGCACCGCACCGCCGCTGCTGACCTGGTGGCGGGCGGTATCAGCCGGGCGCTGCTCACCACCGAGGTCGGCCTGCTCGCGGCCCTGCCCGGTACCTTCGGCCTGGCGCACCTGTTCCGACTCTACAAACGACTGGCCAACCGGCTCGACCGCTGCGAGAGCCATCTCGCCCTGACCTTCGAACACCGCGGCGGCGTTGCGATCGGGGAAAACCTCCAGCCGTGAACGCCCAACCGCCAACCCTTTCAGCCCGGGCGCAGACTGCCCCCTGCGTGGCCCCGGACGGAGGTTCCCCATGAGACGGCTGGGCACCATCGGCACCACCAATGAAGCGAGCGCGGACATCAACCTGGCCCCGCTCATCGACATGGTCTTCCTGCTCCTCATCTTCTTCATGGTCACCACCGTCTTTGTCCATGAAACCGGCGTCGAGGTCCAGAAACCCAAGGCCGCCAGCGCCCAGGCGCTCGAACGCACCAGCATCCTCCTCGCCGTCACCCGCGCTGGCGTCGTCGTGCATGGCGGCCAGGACATCGGCATCAGCCGCGTGCGGGGCCTCGTCTCACGTCTGATCCGCGCCCAGGACCTGCCCGTGATCATCATCGCCGATGAAAAGGCTGAAACCGGCCGCGTCGTCGAGGTCATCGACCAATGCAAGCTGGGCGGCGCGCAGAAGGTCAGCCTCGCCGCCCGGCAGAACTGAGCGGGCAAGGACAGCACTGCCGTGATCGCCAACGAACGCCTCCTCTACACTCGCCCCGCGCCCGCCTGGCCCTGGCGCCTGGCCGTCGTCGTTGTTGCCCTCCTCATGACCGTCCTGACGGCCCTGCTCGTGCCGCTTACCGAGAGGCTCAGCGCCCCGCCGTCGCGCGATATCGAGTACCGCACCGTCGAGTTGAGCGACTGGCGCCCGCTCTCCCCGCCGCCCCCACCGCTACCCCGGCCGCTGCCGTCCCCTGCCAAGCCCACGCCGCCGCAACCCCCCCCGCAGACGCCACGGCTCGAAGAGCCCAGCGCCGACCCAGCCCCCAGGCTGAGGCTGCCCGTGAAGCTGGACTTCGCCCTGGGCGCAGTCCGCGCCGACCTCGCCCTCGATTTTACGCTTGACCCCGAGACCCGGGACCTCCCCGAGACCACGACCGCCCTGGCCGGCGCCGGAACGTCGACCAGCGCCAGCCCGGTGCCGCTGCCGCCGTCACTCCCGCCACCACCGGAGCGTTTTGACCGGCCACCGACGATCGCGAGCCAGGTCAAACCGCAGTACCCCTACGCGGCCCGTTCGCGCCTCATCGAGGGCCAGGTCGATCTGCAGTTCACCGTCACGGCCCAGGGCCGGGTTGAGGGCGCCACCGTGCTCGAGGCCCAGCCCCGTAACGTCTTTGAAGAGGCCGCACTGGCCGCCGTGGGGCGCTGGCGGTTCACGCCTGCCCTGCGCGCCGGCCGGGCCGTCCCCGCCCGCCTGCAGGTTCGCATCAGCTTTACCCTGGAAGACCCATGACCACCGCCACCCTCAACCCGCCCCGCTCCCGGCCTGTCTTCGGCCGGGTCCTGCTCGCGCTGGCGCTGCTGCTCGGCCTCGGGACCAGGCTGCAGGGCCAGCCCGCCGCGGGCGCCGCCACTCGCCATGACCCCGCTCTCAGTGCCGCCGAAACGCAACTGCTGGCCCAGGCCGCTGACCTCGCTAAGACCGACCCCCTCAAGGCGGCCCAGACCCTTCGCGCCCAGACCACGACGGAGTCCAGCGCCGTCCTCCCCTTCACCGCCGCTGCCTATAGCCTCCAGGCGGGAGGCGAAGAGGCCGCCGTCGCGGACCTGGACGATGCCCTGCGCCGCCAGCCGGACTTCCCCCGCGCCAGGATCAACCTGGCGAAGCTCCTGCTGCGCTTGCAGCGCTACCGCGAGGCCGCGGCTCACCTCCGCCCCCTGCTGCGGGCCGCCGACCAGGACCCGGTCGAGCTCGGGCGCCTGCTCGGTTTCGCTCTCCTGTCCGACGGCTACGCCGTGGCTGCCGAAGCCGCTTACCGCCAGGCTCTGGTCTGGAGTCCAGAGGATCCCGAACTCACGTTGGGGCTGCTCAAGAGCCTGAGTGATCAGGGGCGCGCGGCCGACCTGGAACCCCTGGCGCGGGCCCAATTGCTGCGCCAGCCCGCCGAAGCCCGCTGGTGGCGCCTGCTGGCCAACGCCGCCAGCGCCCGGGGCGACACGCGCCAGGCGCTGGTGCTGCTCGACTGCGCCCGCCGCCTGGGGCTTGCCGATGCCGAGATGCTGGCAGGCCTGGGGGACCTGTATGCCGCCCAGGGACTCTCTGCCGCCGCCGCCGAGGTCTACACCGCCACCCCCGATCTGCCCGCGCCCCGGCTGCTGCGGGCCGCCGACGCCATGCTCGCCGCGGCACGCGCCGACCAGGCGCGACGCCTGCTCGA